>DAITPI010000034.1:0-8159 GCA_036833655.1 Anaerolineales bacterium
CGCTGAGCACTGCGCCGAGCCCCTCGACCCGAAGAGCAGCCTCGAGAGGGGTAAGATCATCAAATCGGTGGAAAAGCATTGACAAAAGCCGTGCGAAGGTTTGCGCGCAAGCCGTTGGTCGCCTGCCTTCAGGATCTACGGTTTCGCAGGAAAGGAGAATACCGGTATGCAACCCAAACTTTCTCTGCTCACAGACGAGCTGATCGAGCGCATCCTGGATGAAGCCTTTCAGCTGATGCTGAAACCGGGCATCAAGGTCCAGAACGAGGAAGCGCGCAGGCTGCTGGCGGAGGCGGGCGCCGAGGTCAATGAAGAGACGCTCGTCGTCCGGATCCCCGAGCAGATCGTCAAGCAGGCGCTCTCCACGGTTCCCCGGGACTTCTATCTCTACGATTACGACGGCCATCCCCGCATCCATTACGGCGGCGATGCGGTCCACTTCGACCCCGGCTCCTCGGGCGTCACGATCCTCGACCCCGAAACCCTCGAACACAAGGACGCGCAGAGCGCCGATCTCATCCGGATCATCAAGGTGGCAGAGCAGATCCCGCAGTACGATGCCCAGTCGACCGCCGTGGTCTGCACGGAGATCAAAAAGGACATCCAGGATCTCTATCGCCTGTACCTTGTCCTGCTCTATTCGAAGAAGCCGGTGGTTACAGGCGCCTTTAGCAACAAGAATGTGCATGCCATGATCGATATGCTGGCGATCCTGGCAGGAGGCAGAGAAGCACTGCGCGAGAAACCGCGCGCCGTCTTCGATGTCTGTCCCTCGCCCCCGCTGATCTGGAGCAACTTCGGCAGCGGCAACCTGATCGCGCTGGCGCGCGCCGGCGTACCGGCAGAGATCGTCTCTATGCCCCTGGCAGGCGCTGCGGCGCCGGTCACGCTGGTCGGTGCGGTCACACAGCATGCGGCGGAATGTCTAGCGGGTATCACCATCCACCAGCTGGCGTGGGCGGGCTCGCCGATCGTCTGGGGCGGGGCGCCGTCGATCTTCGACATGCGCAAAGGCGGCACGCCGATGGGCTCCGTAGAAACCGCCATGATCGACTCCTCCTATGCACAGGTGGGAAAATCTCTTGGACTGCCCACGCATACCTACCTGAGCGCCACCGACTCAAAGGTGGTCGATGCCCAGGCAGGATTGGAGAGCGGCATGGGAGCGCTGATCGGCGCGTTGAGCGGCATCAACATGATCTCGGGCGCAGGCATGCTCGATTCGCTGCTGTGCCAGAGCCCCGAAAAGCTGGTCATCGACGCAGAAGGCATTGCCATGGCACAGCGTATGCTGGAGGGCATGAAGATCCATACAGACACACTCGCCACCGGTTTTTATGAGGGCGTCAATTTCAAAGGCGGTGACTTCCTCAAGCAGAAGATCACGCTCAAGCTTTTCCAGAAGGAACAGCACATGCCGGGCGCCGTCATCGACCGGGACTCCATGCGCGGCTGGAAGGAGAGCGGTTCCATGGATGCCTTCGCCCGCGCCCGGGTACGCGTGCAGCAGCTGCTGGCTTCCTACACAAAGCCGGAGCTGGATCCCGACAAAGTCGCGGAGCTGCATGCCTATGTTGTGGAACTCGCCCGCCAGGCCGGCATGGAATCACTGCCCGCGCACGACCTGTCACCCAGTGTGGTATAAAAGTTCATTCGTAAACATAGAAGAGCAAGCCTTGCGAAGGTTGGGTAGAATCTAATAATCCCAGGCAAACCTTCGCAAGGCTTTTGAATTACGGCTCTCCAGGATTTTCCGTAACAAATACCCGGCAAAACGGAAGAACCTGAATTAGAAAGGAGATCTATGCTGAAACAGGCACATGCAATTTCTGAAGAGCTCATCGAATGGCGGCGCGACTTCCATATGCACCCCGAGATCGGCTTCGAGCTCCATCGCACTTCGAAGATTGTCGCAGACGAGCTTGAAAAAATGGGATACCGTGTCCGGCGCGGCGTGGGCAAGACTGGCATCGTCGCGGAGATCGGCGAAGGAGGTAGGGTTGTCGCCATTCGCGCCGACATGGATGCCCTGCCCATCCTCGAGCAAAATGAGGTGGAATATGCATCCAGGATCGAGGGCGCCATGCACGCCTGCGGTCACGACTCGCACACCGCTATGGCGCTTGGCGCGGCGCTGCTTTTATCAAAAGAACAACTGCGCGGACGCGTCCGCTTTCTCTTTCAGCCCTGTGAAGAGACGACCGATGAAGAGGGCAAGAGCGGCGCACAACGCATGTCGGCCGAGGGCGCCATGAACGGTGTGGATTATGTCATCGCCCAACATGTGGATCCGCTGAAGCCCGTCGGCACGATCGGCATCAACGCCGGTCCGAGCTCCGGCGGCGTGGATAGCTGGCACGGCGTGATCACCGGCAAAGGCGGGCACGGGGCGCATCCGGACAAGACGATCGATCCCTTTTACTTGCTGGCACATGTCATTTTCGCCTTGAATGGGATTGTGTCGCGCAGGCTCAATCCGTTCGAGCCCGCGGTGGTGAGCATTGGCTCGATCCATGGCGGTCTGACCGAGAATGTCATCCCGGAGAGTGTCAGCATCACAGGGACGCTGCGCTTTACCAGCGAGGAGCTGCACCAGCAAATCCACGCCGAGATGAAACAAGCCTTTGAGGTTGCCCGGGCGCTCGGCGGAGATTATGAGCTGCGCTACGAGATTGGCGGACCGCCGATGATCAACGATGAGACGGTCTCACAGGTCATTGAACAGGCTGGCAAAGATCTGCTGGGCGCGGAGAACGTCCATGCGATCGAGAAGACTCTCGGCGCCGAAGATTTCGGTGAGTTCATGAAGCATGCCCCGGGAGCTATGTTCACGCTCGGCACACAGAAGCAGGGCCATGAGAACTACCTGCTCCATCACCCCAAGTTCGACCTTGACGAGCGCGCTCTGCCTATCGGTACCGCCCTCCTGGTGGAAACAGCAAAACGGTTTTTGGCGATGTAATGGGTTCCGATCGCTCGGTCAGTAATGAAAAATCCCCGCTCACGGGGATTTTTTACTCAGGAGCTTCTTCTGTACGATGCAAGTGGTAGGGGATGAGCATGAGAAACCCGGCCGCGATCACGAACTGCCCGACCAGCACCCCGGTTGCCTGCAAGGGACCGAAGTATGGATTTTCAGGCAAGGTCTGGGCGCCCATGCCAAACACGTCGGCAAGACCGGCGAACACCGTGATCACGTATCCCGTGCCGATCAGGCGGGAACCGATATCCGCCAGGATGCTGCGCTGCTCCCTGCCCCACAGGGCCGTCATACCTACATAGCCGCCGATGCAGATCAGCCCCAGTCCAAGGAGGGCGACCGCGATCTGGACGAACCCGACTACCATAGCCCGGTTCCAGCCGAACCAGTTGGGCTTCGCGCCGATCGCAAAGATCAACAATCCCACGCCCACTGCGATCAGGCTGAAACGAATGCGTAGATACGAGACTCGGAAGGCGGGCTCGCCGTTCATGCTGGCAGATGCTTTCGGAGGAATCGCAGCCAGTTGCCACCCAGGATATTTGCTGCATCGGCCTCTTTGTAGCCAAGGGCGCTCAAACGGGAAGCGACCAGCTGCAGGTCAGCGATCGTATCCAGCTCCGGGGGAATGGATTGCAAGCCAAAACCGCCGTCGAAGTCCGAGCCGATGCCGGCGTGGTTGGCATCGCCCGCCAGCTGGCAGACGTGATCGACGTGCGCGACGAAGGTGTCCAGCGGCACCTCTTCGCGGCGGCTGCCGTTCGTGCGCAGCCAGCCTACTTTCAGGAAGCTGTTCAGAGGGATGAGACCGATCACCCCATCTCGTTCGACCAGGCCCCGGATGACGCGGTCCGGCAGATGCCGGTTGGTCTCGGAGCCCTGCATCAACGCCGCGCAGTTGGAGTGCGTGGCAATGACCGGTCCTTCGTAGCGGTCCAGGGATTCATAAGCGGCCGCCTCATCCATGTGACTCAGGTCAAGGATGAAGTTGTAATCCGCCATGGCAGCGAGCAGCTGGCGACCGTCCTCGCTCAGAGGACCGGGCTCGCTGGTGCCACCTGCATAACGTGTCCCCGCCCACGAGAGACCGATGATCCGTAAGCCCAGCTCGTACCACTCAGCGAGCTCACCCGGCGAGCGGATCCCGTCCGCCCCTTCCATCAGATACACCAACCCGACCGGATGCCCCGCTTCGCGGTCCTCCGGCACGGGCCTGGACCAGTGCTCGATCACGGAATCAAGCTCCCCGACCGTGGAGACGATCCGAAACTTATCGGGATGGGAATCGACAAGCCGGCGGTAGACGTCGATCTGGCTGCGATACAGGCGATGGGCGGTCTCATAGTCCGCATAGAGCAGCGCATCCCCCACTTCCTGCTTTCGGGCTGGCGAGGCAAACAACGTGGAGAATACCACCGCTACCTGCCCGCGCTGATATTCGGGCCAGCCCACCAGACAATCCCCGTTGCGGTCCGGCGTGGCCGTCCCCGCCTCGAGCCGCCGCGTGACGTGCACAGAGCGCGTGTAATCGCGCCCGTAGGTGAGCATATTCCAGGCGATATCTTGATGCGAATCGATGATCAGGGGCATAGTGGTGAAAGAGCGTCCCGCTGGGACGCTCTTGATTGTCTTAGGCTTCCGGATTCTCGGAAGAAGATTCACCTGGAGAATCATCGGATGTCTGGAACGGCTCTTCCGGCTCCTCCGGTTCCTCCGGCTCTTCCTCGGCAGCATACTGCGCCGTGAGCATTTTGAAATCCTTATCGGCGAACGCCGCGGAGTCCACTTTGCGCAGGCTCAGACCGATGCGGTGCTGGTCCGGGTCGATACGGATGACACGCAGGCTTTTGACCTCACCTTCCTTGAGAACTTCCTTGGGATGCTCGATGCGATGCTCGGCGATCTCGGAAATATGGATCAAGCCTTCGATATCGCCTTCCAGGCGGGCAAAGGCGCCGAACTTGGTCAAACGCGTAATCACGCCTTCGACCAGCTGACCGACGCTGTACTTCTCCACCCGCGATCGCCAGGGATCTTCCTGCAGAGCGCGGACCGAGAGACCAATCCGCTTCTTCTCGCGATCGACGTTGATGACTTTTACTTTGACTTCCTGGCCCACTTCCAGGACTTCGCGCGGGTGGTCGATATGCTCCCAGGAGAGCTCGGACAGGTGGACCAGCCCGTCGGCGCCGTTGATGTTAATGAAAGCGCCGAAGTTGGCGAGGCTGGTAACACGACCGGTGTAGACATTGCCTTCTTCCAGTTCCTCGATCACGCGTTCCTTGATGGACTGGCGCGACTCGGTGCTGGCGGCGCGCTCGGAGAGGATCAGGCGGCGGCGTTCGCGGTCGACTTCGATGACGCGCACAGTGATCGGCTGCCCGATCATCTTCTGCCAGCGCTGCTCGGGCGTATCCCCGGTTGACTGGCTACGGCGCATGGCGCTGATCTGCGAAGAAGGCACAAAACCACGCAAGCCTTCCACGCCGGCGATCAGACCGCCTTTGTTGAAGCCGATGATCTTGCTCTCGACCACCTCGTCGTTTGCAAGCATGCGCTCGACGTTATCCCACGAGATCTGCTCCTGGGCACGCTTGAGCGAAAGGACAACATTGCCGTTTTGATCTTCAGGATTCAGGACAAAAACATGGACTTCCTGTCCCACCTTCAGCGCTTCGCGCTCTTCCGCCGTCAATTGCTCGAGTTCACGACCAGAAACCACGCCTTCGGACTTGGCTCCGATACTGACAAGGATCTGGGTGGGACTGATGCTTGCAATGACGCCCGTACGAATCTCGCCTGCTTGAGGCAAGTCGACGTTAAGATCCTGCTCTTTCAGCAACGACTCCATTGTTTGGTTGTTGTTATTGCTGCTTGATTGTTCTCCCTGCTGATGCACATCGCCCCCCTGAGCGGGCAGGGACTGGTTCTGATCTGTCACTTGAAACTCCGGTTGAGAAAAATGTAAGGTGGATTATACAGTTGATTGTGTCAGATGGCAACCCTAACGATTTACCCCTCACAAAATGTAAGCTTTATCTAATCCGACTCTAAGGGTTTGTGAGCCTGCATTTGGGGATTATTCAATCACGCGTTATAATCACGCTTCGGAGAGATGATAAATGCCACCTATTTTTCCTTTTACTGCGATCGTAGGACAGGAGCGCATGCGCCGGGCGCTGATTTTGAATGCGGTCGATACGCGCATTGGCGGTGTCTTGATCCGGGGCGAGCGCGGGACGGCAAAATCCACGGCAGCCCGCGCCCTGGCTGCCCTGCTTCCGAGCGTAAAGGTGGTCGATGACTGCCGCTTTGGCTGCGACCCCGACCGGCCGTCCACCTGGTGCACAGAATGCAAGGAACGTTTTGCCAGTGCTTCGAAGATCCCGTTTCATGTCCGAACGACTTCATTTGTAAACCTGCCGGTCTCCGCCACGGAAGATCGGGTGGTGGGCACACTGGATATCGAGCAAGCCATCCAGAAAGGCGAGCGTCATTTCGAGCCCGGCGTGCTGGCTTCTGCCAACCGCGGCTTACTCTACATCGATGAAGTCAACCTGCTCGACGACCACGTGGTGGACGTGTTGCTGGATTCCGCGGCGATGGGCGTGAACATGGTCGAACGGGAAGGTATCTCGTTCAGCCACCCTGCCCGCTTCATCCTCGTCGGGACGATGAACCCGGAGGAGGGCGAGCTTCGCCCCCAGCTGCTCGACCGCTTCGCCCTCTCCGTAGACATTGTGGGCATCCGTGAGGCGCGCGAACGCGTCATGATCATGGAGCGCAACATCGGCTTCGAGGCGGACGCTGAGGCGTTCCGCAAGAAATGGATGCCGCAGGAGGAAGACCTCTCGCACCGGATCGAACGCGGGCGCGAGCTCGTGGGACAGGTCACCCACACCAGCCGCGACCTGCTCTCCATCGCGGCACTGACCTCCTCCCTGAACGTGGACGGCCACCGCGCCGACCTGGTGATCCTCAAAGCCGCGCGCGCCCAGGCTGCCTTCGAGGGGCGGACGAAGATCAACGATCACGACATCGCCCTGGCTGCCGAGCTGGCGCTGCCCCACCGCATCAAGCGGACTCCCTTCCAGCAAGCCGAAATGACCACCGAGCAGCTGCAGGAGCGCATCGAGCAACTGGCGGGTCAGTCCGTCCCCAGCGAGGCGGAGGAAGAGACGCAGTCGCAGCAGGGCCAACCCGAGGAAAAAAAAACTTAAAACTCGAAGATGAGCGCGAGGAAGGGCCGCAGGAGGGCAAGCCGGAGCAGACCCAACAGGATGTGTTTGCCAACACGAGCGCCAACTGGTGGGAGGGCGGACAGAAGGTCAAGCCCGGCGAAAAGTTCCAGCCGCGCAAATTAAATACCCCGCTCGACAAATTAGCCCGCAAGCATGCAGGGCGTCGTTCGCTTACCAGGACCGAGCGCAAGCACGGGCGCTATATCAAGGCACGCCCGGCCGGCGAGAAGAAAGACGATATCGCCTTCGACGCCACGTTCCGCGCCGCCGCGCCGTTCCAGCAACAACGTGCCGAGAAAAGGAAGAAGCTCGCTTTTGCGATCGAGTCTTCGGACTTGCAACGCAAGATCCGCGTCAAGCGCGTGGCAAACCTGGTGCTGTTCCTGGTGGATGCATCGTGGTCCATGGCGGTGGCAGAGCGCATGAACGCGACCAAGGGCGCGATCCTCTCCCTGCTGACGGACGCCTACCAGCGCCGCGACCGCGTCGGTTTGATCGTCTTCCAGAAAGATCGCGCCACGCTCGTGTTACCCCCCACCAATTCCGTCCAGCTCGCCCAGCGTGCCCTGATGGACATCCCGGTCGGCGGGAAGACCCCGCTCTCGGCGGGCTTGTTCCTCGCTGCAGACGTGCTGCAGCAGGAAAAGCTGCACCATCCCGATATCGAGCCGCTGCTCATCGTGCTGACCGATGGCGCAGGCAACGTCTCCATTGGCGCCCTGCCTCCGCAGGAGGAAGCCTATCGCTTTGCCGACCTGATCTCGCATGAGAAGATCAAGAGCATTGTCATCAACATGGAGCACGCCGCCTTCGACCAGGGTTTAGCCCAGCAGCTGGCAAACCACCTCAAAGCGCCGTGCTTTGCCCTGAGCGAGCTGAAGGCAGAGAATTTGTATCACACGGTCAAAGAAGAAATGGCAAGACCGATGAAGAAATAA
>DAITPI010000034.1:8259-17886 GCA_036833655.1 Anaerolineales bacterium
AGAGAATTTGTATCACACGGTCAAAGAAGAAATGGCAAGACCGATGAAGAAATAAAGAAGGACTCCGATGTCGTGATTGACATCGGAGTCCTTCTTTGACCAGTTGTATGGTGAAGAACGGAGTTTTCCGTTACTTCCCCTTCACCAACTCCTCCACCATCGACTCAGGCACCTGCACCGCGACCACCTCCCCGCGCACGGTGATCACACCGTCCGCAAGGATCCATTCTTCGATCACGGCTTTGCGTCCCTTGAGCTCTTTCACTTTGCCGCGTACCTCCAGCTCGAAACCGAGCGGCGTCGGCTTCAGATAATCCACATGGAGCGATGCGGTCAGTGTCCGCGTGGTGGGTTCGGCATTCGGATCCTGTTCTTTCGCAGCTTTCAACAGCGCTGCAGCAGCAGTCCCCGTGCCGTGACAATCGATCAGCGAGGCGAGCGCGCCGCCGTAGACATAGCCCGGGATCGCAATGTGATAGGGCTTTGGCATAAAGTGCGCGACCGATTCGTCGCCGTCCCAGTAGCTTTTGATATGGTAGCCATGCTCGTTCAGCCTGCCGCAACCGAAGCAGTGCGCAAGGATATCGGGATAGTCATCCTGGAAGGATTTTTGGGACATATAAAGTTATCCTCTTAAACTCCCCTTCGCGCTGAGCGGAGCGACCGTAGGGAGCGAAGTCGAAGCGGCGCATCTCAATAGAGCAATTCTTAACATCAAACACTGTGATCCAGAAACGGCCCACGCTTCGACTACGCCTGCAGCTCCGCTCAGCGCGAGGTAACTATGGTGTAGCGCTTGGCAGCGGCGTTAACGTGGGGATTCGGGTTCTCGTCGCGGTCGGCGTGCGCGTCGGGGTGCCGGTGTTGGTGGGGGTGAGCGTCTTTGACGGTGTAACGGTCAACGAAGGAGTCAGCGTCGGCACCGCGGTCGGCGCATCGCCCTCTAGGAGGAACTCGCCCACGACTTTATAGTCCAGCCCCACAAAGACTTGCACTTGATACGTGCCAGGCAGCCACTCGGAGGCCGGCGCTTCCCATTCGGTATATCCATAGCCGCCGGTCTCGCCGTTCCACGGCAGCGTTTCATAATGGACCAGATCGCCGTCGCGGAACCAGAGTGCGGTCCACTGTGCGCCGGGGGTCATCTGATCGTAGGAGAACACAGCACACATGTAGTTAATCGGATTTTGAAACACGGTCTCCGCGGTAAAGTTATTGAAGTCCGCACAGTTGCGGGTGAACTGCAACGGACTGAACACCGCGTTGGGGTTCGGCGTCACTTCGCTCTCGAACAGCACCTCGATCGCCGGCGGGATGAACGGCGTCGGTGTGACCGTCGCCGTATCGGTGACGGAAGGTGTATCGGTAATAGTCGGGGTGAGCGTGATCGTCGGAGAAAGGGTGAGGGTGGGACTGAGCGTCATGGACGGCGTGATCGTGATCGTCGGTGAGGGAGGAAAAAACTGGTATGCCACCGGCTCGCCAAAACGGTACAGGGTGAATGCAAACCCGAATAAAACCAGGGAGATCAGGATGGTAAAGAGCCCTGCTTTTTCGCGCTGCCGGCGGATACGGTAAAAGGTCAGCCGCCGGGCAGACATCCATGCACGGTACCCCGAACGGAACACAAGCAGCGCTCCGATGGAGGACAAGATAATAGCCGCAATGATCCCTGCGCGAATATCCATACGGGTCTAAAAAGATTATAGCATGAGGAAAATTCAGAGCGTATTGCTCACGATTATTGGTGCCGGAGCCGGGGCACGAACCTGGGGTACGGTGGCAGGGCGGGACGAGCCGTCGGGGTGGCGGTGGCAGTTGGGCGGGATGCCAGGGTGGAAGTGGGCAGTGGCGTTGGGCTGGGTGTGAATCTCGGATCGAGACAGGCCGGGGCCGAGTCGACGCGCGCCGCAGGCTCGCGTGTGTTGCCAGACTGGTCATAGATCTTGACGAACTGGATCTCCGGGAATTGCTTGAGGTTGAGCATTAGCGGACGCTCGATGGTATAGAGCGTGCCGTTCGACTGGCAGCTGCCCGCCAGATAGACATATACGCCGCCGTTTGCAAATTCCACGCGGCGATAACCGGTAAAGCCGTTGCCAATCACCGCCAGTCCCTGGTTGCGCTCCACGTCGCTGGGACCCTTGAAGAATTCGTCGAGTACCGCCTCGACCGGATTCCTGGACGAGGCGACGGTCCGGCTGACCGCGACCTCATAAGGCAGCTGCCCGGCAATCATCCGCTTATTGTCGGTGAAATACACGGCGATGTTCCGGTACATGGGTGTGCGTGTCGGAGAGGGCACACGACTGGGGGTCGTGGTGAACGTCACGGTGGGGGACGGGCTCCGGGTCGAGGTGAGCGTCGGCACGGGAGACGGCGTGAGCGTGGACGATGCTGTTGCCGTGGCAGGTGCAGGGCGAGTCAAGGTCGCCGTAGACGTGAGCGTGGGCTGTAGCGTATCGGTTGGGACCGGAGTCCGGGTCGATGCGATCGTTGGCGTGATGGACGGAGTCAGGGTCAACGTGGGCAATGGGGTCGCGCTGGGCGCCGGGGTATTCGTCGCCGTGGATGTCGAAGCCAGCGTCGGCCGCGGGGTGCGCGTCAGGGTCGGGCTCGGCGTGAAGGTCAGGGTCAGGGTAGGCAGAGAAGTAATGGTGGGGCGAGGGGTAAAGGACGGTCGTAGCGTGGAGGTGGGAAGAGGAGTGCGCGTGGATGTCGCAGTGGCGCTCGGCGGAGGAACGGGGGTGATCGTCGCCGTGGGTGTATCGGTCAGAGTCGGGCGCGCAGTGAAGGTCGGTGCAGTCGTGACCGTCGGGCGAGGCGTGCGCGTGGGACTGGGCGTCGCCGAGAACCGGGGGTTCGGCGTGATGGTCGGCGTATTCGTTGGCGTGCGCGTCGACGTGGGCGACCGGGGAGGCAGCGGTGTAGAAGTCCGGGTTCGTGTCGGCGTGCGGGAGAGAGCAGCCGTTGCGAGCTGCGATCGCAGCGTCCCGGCCGCCTGTGTGGCGAGGAGGCTCAGGTCCTGGGTGGGAGAGGGTAGAGGAGTCCGCGTGGGAGTGAAGGTGACTGTTGTCGTGAATGTCGGCGATGCTGTAAGCGTCGATATGACCGTGGCGGTGTGCATCGGCGAAGACGTTGCAGCCGGTTCCCCGCTGGCAGTCCCATCCTGGATCGGGGCTGACTCCGAGGTCTGCGTTGCAGGCGGGGTATCGGTCGGGATCACCGACGGGGCAGACGTTGGGCTAGGTAGCGCTGTGGGAACGGGCGATGCGATGGGAACCCTTGTCGCCGGGAAGAACTGGCTGGCTACGGGCTCACCAAACAGGGCCGAAGCCACCGCAGACGAGAACAGCACAAACGCGAGCACCAGCCACTGCCAGCCTGCGAACATGTATTCCTTGCGGGTGCGGTAAAAGACCACCTTGCGCGCCCGCTGAATGGACCGGATCCCCGCCCGCCCAGTCAGCAAGGTCGCCGCGCCAAGAACGGCAACGATGAGGATGATGACTGCTTCCGTGCTCATAAGCGGCGAGATTATACTACCTCTCAGACCGGGCCTTTGACGGTCTCTTCTCTTTGCAATGGAAAATCCAATGGATGCCCGGAATTCCCCGAATTGCAGCGGTCGCCTGCCGACACAGACCCTTCGGTCTGCTGCTTTTGTGGTTAAATAGCCCTATGAAAGAGCTCATTTTTCTCAAACTCGGCGGCTCATTAATTACCGATAAAACCCAGCCATATACTCCCCGGCTGGACGTGATCGAAGAAGTGGCGCTGCAAATCCTGACGGCCCTGCGGAACCAACCCGATATGCGGCTCGTGCTCGCCCACGGCTCGGGCTCCTTCGGGCATGTGGCAGCCAGCGAGTACCACACCCGGGACGGCTTCGCTCCCCGGCAGTCGCCGTTGATCCATCGCGAGCGCGATAAGAGTGAAGAGAATTACTGGAAGGGCTTCGCCGAGGTCTGGTACCAGGCATCGTCGCTGAACCGCTTCGTGATGAAGGCGCTGCACAAGATGAAGATCCCGGCGCTCGCGCTGCCGCCATCTGCCAATGTGATCGCCAGCGACGGCAAAGTCTCCATCTGGGAGACCACTGCGATCAGCATGGCGCTCGCCGCGGGCCTGGTGCCCGTGATCTATGGCGATGTGACCTTCGATGAGGTCCGCGGCGGGACGATCCTTTCGACGGAAGACCTGTTCGGGCATTTGGCGCGAGCGCTCAATCCCCGGCGCATCCTCCTGGCAGGTCTCGAGGCGGCCGTCTGGCAGGATTTCCCGGAGCGCACGCGCAAGGTCGAAGCCATCACTCCCGAGACGTTCCATGAGATCAGCCAGGGCGTGGGGAAAGCGGCGGAGGCGGATGTGACGGGCGGCATGGAGTCGAAGGTCATGCAGATGCTGGAGCTGGTGCAGCATAACCCGGAGCTCCAGATCCAGATCTTCTCCGGACTCGAGCCGGGCAACATCCTGCGCGCCCTCTCCGGCGAGAGTCTGGGTACATGGATCACGGCGTGATTTATGCCCAAACCGGTCCAATAAGGCGTGACACACTTCGCAGAAATCAGGGATGGAAGGCTATTCCCAAAACATTGGAAGGCTCCATAATTAAGCTGAATTTCGATGCAAAGGAGAAACTATGGCTACAACAAAGCGGAAGAAGGCTTTACCGACGAAGACAGTTCTGATGAAAAAGCCTCAAGCCAAGAAAGTGGGAACGACAATCTCGACCAATGGAAAAAAAGTTCCGTTCGTCCCGACCAGACTCAAGCTCTTGCGCCCTGTCCCCTCGGATATTGCGATCGCGCAGGCAGGGAAGCTGAAACCGATCATGCAGATCGCCGCCGAGCTCGGCATCCGGGAAAAGGAGCTCGAGCTCTTCGGTCCCTATAAAGCGAAAGTCAAGCTCGAGATCCTGGAGCGCCTCGCGAAGCGCCCGAACGGCAAGTACATCGATGTGACCGCCATCACCCCAACTCCGCTGGGCGAAGGCAAGACCACTACAACCGTGGGTCTGAGCCAGGCCCTCGGCGCTCACCTGGGCAAGCGGGTCATCACCGTCATCCGCCAGCCATCCCAGGGACCAACCTTTGGCATCAAAGGAGGTGCAGCCGGCGGCGGGTATTCGCAGATCATCCCTATGGAAGATTTCAACCTGCACCTGACCGGCGACATCCACGCCATCACCGCCGCGCACAACCTGTGCTCCGCGGCGCTGGATGCCCGCATGATGCACGAAGCACAGCAGGATGATGAGAAGCTCTTCAATGCCCTTTGTCCGGCGAACAAGAAGGGCGAGCGCAGGTTCTCTCCCACCATGCTGCGCCGGCTGAAGAAGCTCGGCATCGACAAGACCGATCCCAATGAGCTGACCCCCGAGGAGCGCAGTCGCTTCGCCCGCCTTGATATCGACCCTAACGGAGTTCAGTGGCGGCGCGTCATCGACGTGAATGATCGCTTCCTGCGCGAAGTGATGGTTGGGCTCGGCAAGGAAGAGGCCGGCTTCGAGCACCGCTCGGGCTATGACATCACCGTGGCATCCGAGATCATGGCAATCCTGGCGCTCACCACCAGCCTGGAGGATATGCGTGATCGTCTCGGGAAGATGGTTGTGGCGACCAGCAAGAGCGGCGAAGCCGTCACGGCCGAAGACCTGGGCGTGGCGGGAGCCCTGACCGTCCTCATGAAGGACGCCATCAAGCCGAACCTGATGCAGACCCTCGAAGGGACACCGGCCTTCGTCCACGCCGGACCGTTTGCGAACATCGCCCACGGACAGTCCTCGATCATCGCCGATAAGATCGCTCTCAAGCTGGCGGACTATGTCATCACGGAATCGGGCTTCGGCGCGGACATCGGCATGGAAAAGTTCATGGACATCAAGTGTCGCTATTCGGGGCTGACCCCGCACCTGGTCGTCTTGGTTGCTACTGTCCGCGCTCTGAAGATGCACGGCGGCGGACCCAAGGTCGTCGCCGGTAAGCCCCTGGCGCCCGAGTATACCGAGGAAAATCTCGACTTGCTCCAGAAGGGCTTGCCCAACATGGTCCAGCACATCGAGAATGCGCAAAAGTACGGCGTCAACGTGGTGGTGGCGGTCAACTCCTTTGCAACCGATACCCCGGCGGAAGTGGAGCTGGTGCGCAAGGCTGCTCTCGAGGCCGGGGCGATGGATGCCGTTGTATCCACACACTGGATGGACGGCGGCAACGGAGCGCTTGCACTGGCGGAGGCGGTCGTCCGAGCGTGTGAAAAGCCCAGCAACTTCAAGTTCCTGTATGAGCTCGATCGCCCGATCAAGGAAAAGATCGAGAAGATCTGCCTCGACATCTACCGCGCCGACGGCGTGGACTACAGCCCGGAAGCGGAAGCGAAGATCGAGCAGTTCACCAGGCTCGGCTTTGCAAACCTGCCGCTCTGCATGGCAAAGACCCACCTGTCGTTCACCGACAATGCCGCCGTCAAGGGTGCGCCACGCGGGTTCCGCGTGCTGATCCGCGATATCCGCGCCTCCGTCGGCGCCGGATTCCTCTACCCATTGCTCGGCGAGATGCGGACCATGCCTGGCCTGCCCACGCGGCCTGTGTTCTACGATGTAGACGTGGATCTGGAGACCGGCAAGGTCGTGGGATTGTTCTAAGTCAAACCAAAGGCCCTAAGGGTTTTGCTCCTCCGCTGCAAGTCGGGATGCTCAATAAACACCCTTGGGGTCTTATCATTTAACGAGCCTGCACAGAATAGATCTTCCCGCCCTTGCCCGCATAGATCAGCTCTACGTTTGCAAACTCGGCAATCCTCTCCGGCGGGAGATAGTGCTTGTACTCGTTCGGCTCGAACCAGACAAGGTAACCAGGCTTGTCGGCGGGCCAGCCTGCGTATGCCCCGCCCGGATTCTCGGTGACATTCAGGGAGGGGACGACAGGCTGCCGCGTATAGAACCAGACCGGATCGGAATAATTACTGTAGATGGTCGCCCCCGGGTGTGCCCTTCTCAATCGTTGCAGCTCCGCGACCAGATCCATTTCCCGGTAGGTACGGTTATTGAACATGTTCGCCCCGCTAGGCTCACCCACCTCTTCTGCCTCCCGTAAATATTCACTGAAACTATAGAGGGGATACACAGCCCAGACTACGAACATCAGAACCAATCCAGTTTGAATCAGTTGCGGCGAAAAATGTAAGTGGGGATAGATCAACCTGTCGAACGTAAGCAGGACCAAGATCGCAACAGGCGCCAGCATAATCACGTAATAACGATCTGAGAACAGGTCACGGTGGTCGGAAGTCACCACCGTGAATGACAGAGCCGCGAAATAGACAATCCCATACACCAGCGTGGGATAGACGGAGGAGGCGGTCAAAGACCGGATCCAATCGCGTCCATTCTCACGGCGGTTGCGGTTCATCAGAAGCAGGATCAGAGCCAGGAGCCCCAGAGGTATCAGGGGGCGGGTCAGGATGGGCACTAGAAAGGTCAGGTAGGGGACGAACCAGTGCAGCATTTTGGTAAGTGCAAGAGAAGTGTTCGTCCAAGGATCGACGGTCTGCGGTCCCACACCATAGAGCGAGCCATACGTCATTACGTTGCGCACGAACAGCCACCAGGCGATCGGAATGACCGAAGCCAGTCCTAAGATGAGGCCGTCGCGCAGCAGGGTACGGATGGACCTGCGATTCTCGATCAGGATCACGATCTCCGCCGTGACCGTGATCGCCAGCCCCACATAACGCTGCAGCGGGCCCAGGATGCTGAACAGCACCATCCAGGCAAAGGCAACATAGGACCCTCGCTTGATGTAATCCTCGACCGCGACCAGGAAACCGAGAGTCAACGTCAGGTAGAACGGATCCGAGCTGATGTTGGCGTGGATACGCAGCGAGGAGATGGACAGGAGGACAAAGAGCGTAGCGAGGTAAGCGTATAAGGGTTTCTCAGAAAAGACGCGCCAGAAGATGACCCCGGCCAAGAAGAGATTCAGCCCCAGCAAGAAAACATTGAAATACCAGGCAGCAACGAAAACATCCAACCGGCTGATCAGGCTCAATCCTGCGATGAGGATCGAATAGAGCGGGGGCCAGGAGAGTAAGGGCCCTCCCTTGTGATCGAACAGGCCATTGCCATCCAGCAGGTTTTGCGCCACAGCCAGATATTTTGTGGCATCCGACGAAACACCTGCGCCGTATTTCGAGGTGGCAAGTCCTGCCAGCAGAATCACCAGGAGGGAAAGCGCGCCGAGGAAGATCCGGAATGTCTTTTTTGATGCGAGTGGCATAGATGTATCGAGCCCAATTATAATGGACGCAAATGGACACCCTGAATGCCCTCACCATTTCCAGCGCGCTGGAGTTGCTTCAACAGGAAAAGATCTCCGCCCGGGAGCTGGTCGGAGCCTGCTCTCGCCAGATCCGGCGTCTCAACCCGCAGCTCCACGCGTTCATCACCGTCCTCGAGCCAGAGAAGGCTCTTGCTGCCCAGGTCCCGGCAAGCGAAGTGCGGTTGGCGAATCCTCTGCGCGGCATTCCCATGGCGATCAAGGACTTGTTCGATACCGCGGGCGTCCGCACCACCGCGGGCTCGAAGTTCTTTGCCGACCACGTTCCGGATGAAGACGCGTTTGCCGTCGAGAAGCTGAAGCAGGCGGGCGCGGTCATCATGGGCAAGACCAACACCCATGAGATCGCCCTGGGCGTGACGGGAAACAACCCCCACTTCGGGACAGCGCGCAATCCCTGGGACCCAACGCGCGTCCCGGGCGGCTCCTCCAGCGGATCGGCGATCGCCGTGGCAACCGGGATGGCGCTCGGGGCACTCGGCACCGATACCGGCGGCTCGATCCGCATCCCCGCCTCGCTGTGCGGCGTGGTGGGACTCAAGCCCACGTTTGGACGTGTCAGCCTGCGCGGCGTCTTCCCGCTGTCCTGGAACCTCGACCACGTGGGACCCCTGACGAAATCTGTGAAGGATGCCGCATTGCTCTTGCAGATCATTGCCGTGTACGATCCCCTCGACCCGGCCTCCGTCAAGATGCTGACAGGCGATTATCTCAATCACCTCGATGATCCCGTAAAAGGGAGGAAGATCGGATTTGCCACTGGCAGGTTCATCGAGACATCCAATACCGAGGTGCTGGAGGCCGTACGGCAAACTATCGGTGTGTTCCAATCGATGGGCTGTGAAGTGCAAGAGGTGGATATGAGCTGGCTGCGCGATGCCGCCCTTGCGAATAAGGTCATGACCCAGTCCGATGGCGCAGCCGTGCATCGTGACCGCCTGAGGGAACACCCGGAGATGTTCGGAGAGGATATCCGCCGGCGGCTGGAGGATGGCGCAAACACGTCGTCCACAGACTATATCCTCGCCAGGCGCACGCAGGCGGAGATGAAGAAGCGCTTCGAAGAATATGATTTTCTGATCACGCCCACCACGCCGATCGCTGCGCCGACCATCGAAGGGCATGACGCGGTCGAGCAGGCCGCCCGGCTGACGCGCTTCACCGCGCCGTTCAATCTCACGGGATTGCCTGCCTTATCCGTGCCCTGCGGCTTTGCGGCAGAGGGATTGCCGATTGGGCTGCAAATCATCTCGCGCCTCTGGGGCGAGTACAAGGTGCTGAACCTGGGTCA
>DAITPI010000035.1:0-17881 GCA_036833655.1 Anaerolineales bacterium
GGGTCGCGAATAATGCCTGTCTTGAGGGCAAACCACAGCTCCCGGATGCCGTCGTCCACGTCGAGGGTGGTGTCGAAGCCGAGCACATTTTTGATCTTGGCAAAGGACACGGTGATATCGCGCATATCGCCGCCGAACGTCAGGTCCTTGTATTCCACGACCGTTTCCGGCATCCGTTTGAGGATCATCCGCACGATATCATCCTTGGAATAATTTCCTTCGTCCGTGCCGAGGTTGAAAATTTCGCCGCAGATCTTCGCCCGCTCGGCATTCAATCCGAGCATGACGCCCCGGACCGTATCACGGATGTGGACAAACGACCGCGAATAGCCACGCTGGTAGATGATGAGCTCCCGTTTTGTGAACGCATCCAGCACAAACTGGTTGACGATCAAGTCGAACCGGGTGCGGGGGGAGATCCCATACAGGGTCGCGAAACGGAAGATCAAGGGGGCGCAAGAAGCGTCCTTTTGTGTTAGCAGATACTGCTCTCCAGCAATCTTCGTTTCGGCATATAGAGACTGGGGATGGAGAGGAGACTCCTCGCTGACGGGCTCCCCCTCCGGGGAGAATCCGTAGTTGCTGTAGGTGGACGCGAACACAAATCGCTCGACGCCCAGGTCCACCGCCTGCCCGAAGACGCTTTTCGTCGCCTCGACGTTATAGCGCCACGCTACCTGCCGGCCGACAGCCTGACAGGCCGGGAAGCCCACGATGGCAGCGAGATGGACGATCGCATCTGGCTTCTGCCAGCCGTCCTTCAACGAATCTTTCACCGCCCGCGGCTCGGTTACGTCCGCTTTGGCAAAATGAAAATTGGGATGATGCAGGAATGGGACGAGCGACTCGCCGCCGAAGAGCAACGAGTCGAGCACGGTCACGCGAGCATTGGCACGCAACAGCTCCGTCGTCAGAAGGGATCCGATATAGCCTGCCCCTCCCGTGATCAAGATGTGGCGATCCCTCATGATTTTTCCTCCATACGCAGCTGAACCTTGAAGCCGTCCACCTGCAGCACCGGCGCCACTTTATCGGTCACGATGCTGATGCCATGCTCCAGGCAGGTCAGGCGACACATGTCCGCGACATCGCCTTTGCCCACGATCCGCACCCGATCGTAGCCGGCACCCTTGATCTGCGCGAGATACTCGCTCACGCGCTGGCGGGTCTTGCGGTAAAGAGAGAAGGAGCGCTCGACGTAGTCCACCGCCAGGCGGGCACGCAGCGCAATGCCCTCCGGCGTAATAATGTAACGGAGTTTTTTGCGCTCGGCGCGTTTCACTTTGACATAGCCCTTGGCGATGAGGCGCTTCAGATGCCAGTTGACTGTCCCCACTGCCACACCCAGTTGCGTAGCAAGCGTCGACTGGTTCACGTCAGGATCGTTCTCGATGTTTTCGAGCAGGGTGAGTTCGCGAAGTTCGTCGTTAGAAGATTCCATACAGGGCGCTATTTACAATCCAAAATTCAGTGACTGAATTATAACCCAGAAAAATCCCCTGTCAAACCAGCCCGCCAAAACAAAACATCCGAAGCGAAATCGCTCCGGATGCCGGTGTTGATTTTTCGATTTCTAGGCGAATTGCTCCAGGTTCACCGCCACCAGTGGCAGGGCTTCATCCACAAATTCGTCGAGCGCCGGGCGCTTCTTGGTATGACTCCAGTGCGAAGCCAGCCCGTAAATCGCCCAGCTGGCGACCGTGGCAGGGATTTCGGTGGAGAGCGGGGCATTCATCTTCCCCAGCCAGACAGTCAGCAGCTCATAGATCTGGGTTTTCACACGGTGCTCGATCAGCGGCTCAAACTGGCGCTGCGACTGGGCGCAATCTGTGTGTATTTTCGAGATGAACTCACAGACCGTCAGGATCAATATCCGCAGGTTGTCCGGGGTGTAGTGACAGGCATTGAGCACGCGTGACTCAATCTCCAGCCGAAACTGCTGCTGGACCCATTCGTCGAGCAACGCATACTTATCCACATAATGTTTGTAGAACGTGGCGCGGTTGATCTGCGCCTTCTCTGCCACATCCTGGACAGAAATCGAGTCGAAGCTCTTCGCGGAGAGCAGATCGCTAAAGGCTTGCAGGATCAGCCCCCGCGTCCGGCGTACGCGGGGATCGAGTTTTTCTTCCTGGACTGGGTTTGGCAACATTTTGTCTCCAGTGTTGCTTAGTCGACGAATCAAGAGCTTTGATGATTGACTTAGAAAAGCAACAGTAGTAAATTATGCAACATCTGTTGATTACACAACAAGTGTTGCAAAGATAACACAGGCCATAAGATTTGTCAACGAAGGCAGACCACCAAACTGGAGAAAACACATGACATTGGCATTTGAAACCCTTCCAAGCGTCTTTTCCCATGTTGCCCCCGCCGAGCAGATCGAGCGCACGGTGCAGGCGCTGGAACGCAACGGCATTCACACGCTGGTTGTCGAAAATGGCGTGGAGGCCCGCAAGCTGTTCCTGGAGCTGGTCCCTGCCGGTGTGCAGATCCACCAGGGCTCGTCGGTCACCCTCCAAGCAACCGGGATCACCGATGAGATCGAAAAGTCCGGGCGCTTTGAAGCGGTCCGGACCCACATCCGCAGCCTGGATCGGGCTACCCAGAGCAATGAGATCCGACAGCTCTCTGCCAGCCCGGATTACATGGCCGGGAGCGTCCAGGCGGTCACGGAAGAAGGAAAGGTGCTGGTCGTCTCAGGCACCGGCAGCCAGCTGGGACCCTATGCCTCGGGCGCCGGAAAAGTGATCTGGGTGGTGGGGGCACAGAAGCTGGTAAAGGATCTGGATGAGGCATTTCAACGGCTCGAAGAATATGTACTCCCGCTCGAAGACCAGCGCGCCCGGCAGGCATATGGCAGGGGAAGCAATCCCAATAAGGTTTTGATCTTCAATAAGGAACGTCCAGGACGCATCACGATGATCCTGGTGAAAGAAAATCTCGGTTTCTAAACCAACCCACAAGGAGAAAATAAAATGAACGTAACAATAATTGGCGCAGGAAATATGGGGCGGGGCATTGGCACCCGCATGGTCGCGGGCGGGCACTCGGTCACGTTTGTAGATGCCAATCCCGAAACGGCTGAGAAGACTGCCGCCGACGGCCAGGCAGCGGCGCCCAGGGGCGTGCAGGTTTCCACCGCGAGCCTGGGCGAGGCGGAGCTCGGCGACGTAGTAGTTCTGGCAGTCTGGTATGGCACGAACATCGAGATCGCCAGGCAGCTCGGCACGAAGCTCGCTGGCAAGGTGGTCGTCGACATCGCCAACCCGCTAAATTCCACCTATGATGGTCTTGCCACCGCTCCCGACTCCTCCTCTGCAGAAGACCTGGCGAAGGCAATCGCCTCGGGCGCCAGAGTGGTCAAGGCGTTCAACACGACGTACGCCGGGACGCTGGTTGCCGGGCAGGTCGCCGGGCAGCCGCTGGATGTGTTCATCGCCGGGGACGATGAAGAGGCAAAGCGCAAGGTGGCAGAACTGGTGAAGGATGGCGGTATGCGCCCCATCGATACCGGTCCTTTGAGCCGGGCGCGCCAGATCGAGGCGATGCAATTCCTGCATATCGTGACCCAGGGCACACTGGGCACCAACTGGGGCAGCACGATCAAGATCCTGAGCTAATTTGACGAGGCCCGATTCATCCCGTACAGAAGTACGGGATGAATCGTTAGGAGGGGAAGAAAGTTAACGCCAACAGGTATCGTCTAGAAAACACGAAGACTGCCTGCAGATTACTTTAGAAAGAGAAAGAACATGCATCAAATCCAGAGCCAAGAGAAAATCGAGTTCTCGATTGCCCCGGCGACAAAGATCGGGACGGTGGCGCTTAAGGTATTCAACCTGGATAGCCAGATCGCCTTCTATCAACAGGCGCTCGGTTTCCATGTGCACTGGCGCGACGGCAAGCGTGCCGGCCTGGGGGCTGGCGGGTCGGATCTCCTGCAACTGGGAGAGGAACCGGGCCTCGAGCGCTACAGCCGGGTCACCGGACTGTATCATTTTGCCGTGTTGTTCCCGGACCGGCGTGAGCTGGCGCGTGCCCTGGGACGCCTGATCGTCCTGAAATATCCGAACTACCCCACCGATCACATTATGACCAAGACCACGTACCTGGATGACCCGGAAGGCAACGGCATCGAGCTCTACTGCGAATCGCCTGAGGATGGGACCTGGTCGATGACGAATGGCAAGTACGTCACGCGGCGAGCGGACGGCTCGCTGAGCAACGGTCGCGAGCCTCTGGATGTGGACGCGCTGCTGACCCATCTGAAGGAAGATGACCGGCTGGATGCGCCGATCCCGGCCGAGACGCGGATGGGACATATCCATCTGCACGTTCGGGACATCGAGGAGGCGCTCGACTTTTACCATGGCGTCCTCGGCTTCGATGTGATGGGATACGCGAAGCCGTTCCGCATGGCGTTTGTCTCCGCAGGCGGCTACCACCATCATATCGGCTTGAATACCTGGCAGGGCGAGGGCGCTCCCCCCCCACCAGCCGATGCCGCGGGGTTGCGTTACTTTACCGTGGACCTGCCCGATCAGAAGGCATTGAGCGAAGTCCTTGCCCGAGTGGAGAGGGCCGAGCTTGCCGCCAACCAGACACAGGATGGACTCCTGGTGCACGATCCCTCTCACAATGGCGTGATTCTGCGCGTCGCCAGATAGCAAGATGCTCGACGTGAAAAACATCCGAACCCGCGTGGCTCGGATGTTTTTGTTTGGAGCCCGGGCGTTGCCTTGCGCTTGCAGGGGAGGCAACGTCTGCAAACGGGAGCAAGCACCGGCTTGGGGAGAGGCAGCAGAAGCCGATTCGGGAAGAAGATCGCTGTATAACAAATCAGCTTGAGGAACGTTATTTGTAACAGGAAAGGGCGTGTATAGCGCTGTCTATCAAACGCAGAGAGGAGAATGTAACCTATGATGCCACTAGGCGATGATGATTCTGGTCGCAGGCTTACCCCGATCGTTACCTATGTGCTGATTGCGATCAATGTGCTGGTTTTCCTTTTGGAGCTCACCAACGGCGATGCATTTATTGAGCGCTGGGCGTTCGTTCCCAGCCGTTTTCTTGCCGATCCGACAGGCGATTTCGCCACGATATTTACGTCCATGTTCATGCATGCGGGCTGGGTCCATCTGCTGGGAAACATGCTCTATTTATGGATCTTCGGCGACAATGTGGAAGACCGGCTCGGGCATGGACTGTTCCTGGCCTTCTATATCCTGTGTGGGCTGGCAGCCACGTTTGCCCAACTGGCCTTTAGTATGGGCTCCAATGTTCCCAACCTCGGGGCTTCCGGTGCAATCGCCGGTGTGCTGGGCTCCTACCTGATCATGTTCCCACGCCAACGCGTCAGTGTGCTGATGGGCCGGGCGGTTGTCCCCATGTCCGCCTTGATCGTGATTGGCTTCTGGTTTGTCCTCCAGCTGTTCAGCCAGATCAGCGCATTTACGGCATCCTCCCAGACAGAGGGCGGCGTAGCGTATATGGCGCATATCGGTGGGTTCATTGCAGGTGTGATTCTCACATTCCTGCTGGGTGGCAACCGCAGGGCTTTGCCTCCTTCCACCTCGTTCCGAGGAAATTAATCCCGGCATAGAGATCCTGTGGATCCTGGGGACGAGATGAGATGTTTTCACATTTAGAGAAAGAGTAAGGAGTAACGTATGAAAAAGTGTAGTGATATCATGACCGAAAACGTGGTCTACTGTTCCCCGAACGACTCGGTGGCGCGTGCTGCGCAGCTGATGAAGACCGAAGACATTGGTCCTGTGCTGATCGTGGACAACGACGATTCCCGGACGCTGGTGGGCATCGTGACCGATCGTGACCTGGCGCTGAAGATCGTTGCCGAAGGGCGTGATCCGAATACCACGCGCGTGGAAGAAGTCATGTCCAAGAAGCTCGTCACCTGCCGCGCCGACGACGATGTGGATGTCGCTATGAATGCCATGGCGCAGTTCCAGCTGCGGCGCATCCCGGTGGTCGGCGACAACATGAGTTTGCTGGGCATCATCTCCCAGGCGGATGTGGCGACCCGCATGGACGCCCCCGAGAAGACGGCCGAAGTGGTCAAGGAAATCTCGGAAGAAAACGCCTGATCTACATCTATATCCATCAAGCATCCGGAGTCCCAGTGGCTTCGGATGCTTTTTGTTTTCCCAGCGAAACTCTGCTATAATTTTCCATCATGGACAAGCTACTGGCCCGACCTCCCTGTTAAGACCTCGTAGCGCAGAGATATTGCCTCTGCCAGGCACTCGCTGCCTGCTTCGTATTTCCCCTTACACATAAGAAGCCAACACCAGATGACCTGGACGGTGCCTGACGCCGTCTGTTTGCGTTTAAGGCTCAGGCACGCGGTCCGCCCCGCTCCATTCTGTCTCTATTTTTCACTTCGACAGAATGGAGGTTTCTCATGGAAACGATTCGGGGCAGAACGCCCCTGGAGCTACAACTCGATGGACTTACAGAACGACTCACAGACTACGACCACATCGTCCTGGACCTGGGAACGGGCGATGGTCGCTATGTACGGACCCTGGCTACCGCCTACCCGGACTGGTTCGTGATCGGCCTGGATGCGTGCCGCGAAAACCTGCGTGAGCATTCCCGGGTGAGATTACCCAATATGTTGTTCGTCATCGCCAGCGCGCAGGACCTGCCGCGCGAGCTGGCTGGGCTGGTTTCTCACATTACAATCAACTTCCCCTGGGGCAGCCTGCTGGAGAGTTTGCTGGCAAGCGATGCAAAGCTGCTGCGCGGGCTGGAATGTGTTTCCAATGCAATTGCGTCCGTTGATATACGTCTAAACAGCGGCGCCCTGATGGAAGCAGGAACCACCTTCGAGGCGGGCGCAGAGACAATTTTTAACAACCTGCTCCGAGCAGGCTGGCGTGTCAGCCCGCCGGTAGAAATGGACTCCCGCCTCTTGCGAAGCTTTCCGAGCACCTGGGCAAAGCGCCTCGCCTATGGGCGCGATCCGCGGGCAGTCATCCTAAACGGACGCATTCAATAACAAAGCAGGTCACATATCTGATCCAGGTGACCAGATATGTGACCTGCTCGATGTTTACTTCAAGATTTTCACGACATTCCGCCCCGCCGCCCCGCTGACTCCCCCTCCGCCGTGGACGCCGCTCCCGCAAAGATATAAGTTGTCGATCGGCGTCCTGTGATTTGACCATCCCGGGATGGGGCGCATGAACAGGAACTGGTCGAGCATGAGCTGGCCATGGTTGAGATCGCCTTCGGTGAGTCCGTAGGTTTGCTCGAGGTCGAGAGGTGTGATTACATGAGAATTAGAGATTAGAGACTGGAGATTAGGAAAATACTCAGCGAGTGTGTCGACGACAAGTCTCTCGACCTTTCGAGACTCCAATATCCAATCTCCAGTCTTCAACTTATGCGGCGCATACTGGAAATGGATGGAGACCACATTTCCAGAGGTCGTCACCTCCAGATAGGGCTTTTCTGAAATCTCACCGTATTTTGCCGCGTCGTACGCTTTCTCCAGATATCGGATGGATGGGGCGAGAGCGATGGTCCCTGCCGGAATGCCGTGATTGCCATCTGTCAGCAAATGGATCTTCGCCACCGAGCCGCGCATCTTGATCGATTGGACATGCCACACGAATTCAGGCGGCAGGTTCATCGGTCCGACAAGAGATAAGAACGTCCGTTTTGGGTCCAGGGCGGAAATGACTGTATCGGCAGCGATCTCCTCTCCATTTGCCAGCACGACCCCTTTACAGGTGTACGTGTCTACCTGGATACATTTCACTTCCGCTTCACAACGAATCTCTCCGCCGTATGCCTTGACCGCATCTGCAAGCGCCTGCGTAATCTCCCCCGCCCTGCCCACATTGACGTGCGCCATCCCGCCCCGGTTCAGCCAGTTGTGGAGCAGGGTGTAGCCTGTCCCGGCACTCATCGGACCCAGCGTCACGCCGTGGATGGCGAGCGAGGCAACCGCGGCTTTGACCGCGTCCGACTCGAAGTATTCCTCCACCAATTCCTGGGCGGTCATCGGCAGGAGGCGAATGAAGTTGATCATATCCTTGCGACCCGCCAGCCGCAAGTCAAGCCCCAGCTCCAGCAAGCCATAGCCTTCGCTGAAACTCATATTTTTCGGCAAGCGTGGCATGATCGTGGAGTACGCCACATCCAGGATCTTTGCCGCCTTGTTCATGAAACGTACAAACTCTGGCCAGCGCTTCGCGTCCTTTTCAGAAAAGCGCTTGATAGACTCGGCAGCCCTCAAGGGATCAGCATCGAGGGTCAGGGGATCTGAGTCAGGTTGTAGAGCGACAAAGGCAGGTCTCGCCTCAACGTTTGGGAGCGAGAGCTTCAAATCCTTGACGATGTCCGGCCGCAGCGATCCACCCGTATGCACCGAGTCTACAGTGAACCCTTCGCCAAACGACTCCGTCACCAGCGAGCCGCCGACGATGGCGCGGCGCTCGAGCACCAGAACCTTTTTGCCTCGTTTGGCAAGATATGCCGCCGCAACGAGCCCATTATGCCCCGCGCCGATGATGATCGCGTCGTAGTGTCTCATAGGGCGCCATCCTTCAATATCTCCTTCGCCGCCAGCATCCCCGCCGCGCCCATGACACCGCCGCCGGGGTGGGCACCGCTGGCGCCGAAGTAGTAGCCTCGGAGCGGGGTGCGGAAGTCCGCCCATTGCGGCACGGGACGCAGGAAGAAGATCTGGTGCAGCAACAACTCGCCGTGGAAAATGTTGCCTCCTGTGATGCCCGCGATGGCTTCGATGTCCTTCGGTGAGATCACCTGCATCCCGACGATGCACTTGCGGATGTTCGGTGCATAGTCCTCGATGGTCGAGATGACCGCTTCGCCGAGCTCATTTCGTCTCTGATCATTCCAGCCGCCTTCGAGATCGTAGGGAGCGTACTGCACAAAGCACGACATCACATGCTGTCCCGGCGGCGCCATGTCGGGGTCGATCATGGAGGGGAAAATCATGTCGAGATAGGGCCGCTTCGACACCTGCCCGTACTTGGCGTCGTCGTAGGCGCGCTCGATGTAATCGATGCTCGGGCTGATGGACACCGCGCCGCGGTGTAGGACCGAGTCCTGGCCCTTGCCTTCGAAGGGCAAAGCCGTGAAATTGGGCAGCTCGCTCAAGGCGATATTGACCTTGCCCGACGAGCCGCGCGTCCGGAAGTTCCGGATCGAGGTCACGAAGTCGTCGGGAAGATACTTCGACTCGACAAATTGGAGGAAGGTGCGCTTCGGATCTGCCGCAGAGAGCACGACCTTGGAATCAATCTCGTCACCGTTTTCAAGGACAACACCGATCACGCGCTCGCCCTTGACCTTGACCTGCTTCACGCCCGCGTTGACCCGGATCTCTGCCCCGAGCGCTTTCGCCGCGTTCAGGATGGAGCCGCTGACCCCGCCTGAGCCGTTCTTGGCAAAGCCCCAGGCGCGGAAGGCGCCGTCGATCTCGCCCATGTAGTGATGCAGCAGCACGTAGGCGGTGCCGGGCGAGCGGGGCCCAAGGAAGGTGCCGATGATGCCGCTGGCGGACTTCGTGCCCTTGAGCGGGTCGAGTTCGAACCACTCGTCGAGCAGGTCGCCGGCGGACTGCGTCGTGAGCCTGGCGATCATGTACAGCTCTTTCTCGGAAAGGCTTCTTGCGTATTGACCGACCTTGAACAAGCCCAGCAGATCTCGAGGGGATAGCGAGGAAGGGTCAGGGGGGATGAGGTTGACGATCGGCTTGATGGCTTTTGCGGCGCGCGCCATGACGCGGGCATATTCATCGTAAGCTTCCGCGTCCTTCGGCGAGTGGCGGTAGATTTCACGGCGCGTCAGGTCGTGGTCATCCCAGGCGGCGAGATAATCTCCGTGTTCGGTTGGCGTAAATGTGCTGGGCAGCGGCAGGATTTTGAGACCATATCTGGGTAACTCCAGATCCCGGATGATTTCCGGGCGCAGGAGGCTCACCACATACGAGAATTCGGTGAACTTGTAGCCGGGGAAGATCTCCTCCGTCACCGCCGCCCCACCGGCGATATGCCGGCGCTCGAGGACCAGTACCTTTTTTCCTGCGCGGGCTAAATATGCTGCGGCAACGAGACCATTATGTCCGCCACCGATGATGATTGCGTCGTATTGGTTAGCTGCCATGGTTATTACCTTTTGGTCGGTTTTCAATCCTGCGATTGATAAAGGGCGAAAAATGATCTCGATATCGCTCCTGGACGTCTTCACGTCTCCAGTCATCTCCCGTAATGATCCGGCGACAATGTGGCGAGCCACAACGACAGCGCCGGTCCAGCATCCAATGGGGCTGCGTTGTGAACAGTGCATAGTCCACAGTGACTTCTTCGCCGGCCTCTATGTCCCGGCGCGCGGCCAGCGTCACTTCATCCTCCATCCAGGTACTCGAGTCACAGGAATGATTCATGGCGGCATACACGCCTGGAGCCAATTCAAGGTCCTCCACCAGATACTGGGATTCGTCGATCTGGATGAAGCTGTACAACGAATGCGTGGCCTGAAAGAGGGCAAACTCCGAATCGCTCATCACCCTGCCGCCAACAATACAGACGGTTTCGCCTTTCTGAAAAGGCTCGCGCGCAAACATCCCATCGCCGCTGACGCGTGAGCTCCTGATTTCAATGCGAGGGTCTCGCCAGGTTTGTGGAAGGTAATGCTTCATTTCCGATTAACCACAGAATCTACCTTCTCTTTACCAATCTCCAATCTCTACTCTCCTATTTTTTCTTCCACTCGGGTTCATAAAATGGCAATTTGACGACCTTTGCCGAGGCGTGCTGGCGATGATGCTCTACCGTGATCTCCATTCTCACATTCCTACCCGGTTCGTAATAGGGTCTCTGCAGATGGGCGAGGGCGATGTATTTCTTGAGCAGCGGCGACCAGCTCGAGGTGGAGGCATAGCCCACCTGCACATTGCCCGCCAGGATCGGCAGGCTCGCCCGCACTGCCATGCCGGGGATCAGCGGCGGTAAGCCGACGTCTTTGAATAGCCGTTCCATCCCCTCCCATTCCACTTCCAGCCCCATCAGCCTCCAGACGGAGCCCTCCCGCTTTTCACGTTCCAGGGCGCGGCGCCCGACGAAGTAACCGGGCTTATCGAGCGCTACCGTCCAGTCGAGTCCCAGCTCGAACGGAGAGGATTTTTGCGGCTCGATCCAGGCATGAGTCGTGGAGGTGTAGTCCACGTCCAGCATAAACAGACCTGCCTCGACGCGCGCCATGTCCATCGCCAGGATGCCGACAGGCGCAATGCCATAATCCGCGCCCGCCTCCATCAGCCCATCCCAGACCGCCAGCGCATCCCCGTTAGCCATCCAGATCTCATACCCAAGATCGCCCGTGTACCCCGTGCGCGAGATCGTGACCTCCCGCCCACAGAGCCGGTTCTTCATCAGGCGAAAATATTTCAATCCATCGACCGGCGTTTCGGTCACCCGATTCAGCACCTTGCGCGAGTTGGGTCCCTGGAAGCTGAGCGCCGCGACATCATCGGTCACTTCCCGAATCGCCACATCCATACCGACTGCGTTCATCAGCAGCCAGCGCAGGTTCGGCTCCGCGGCGGTCAGGCGGAAGGTGGTTTCCTCGAGGCGTGAGACGGTGCCGTCGTCGATCATCTTGCCCTCTTCGTCGCACCAGCCGGTGTAATAGACCTGTCCCACCTTCATCTTATAGATGTCCCGGGTAGTCACACGGTGCAGCAGCGCCGCAGCATCGTTCCCCTGGACGATGTATTTGATTAGCGGCGTGACGTCGATCAATGCCGCGGCGTTGCGGATCGCCCAGTACTCTCGGTCGAGGGTATGCTCATACGAGCCGGCGGCAAAATAGCCAGCCCACTTGCGCCAGTTCTGTGGCTGGCACAACGCGGACGTCCGTTCGTGGAAGGGAGTGGTTTTCAGATGGAGCATAAATTTCCTTAAGGATGAATCTGATTCGTCTTCCCAAAAGTATTCTTGTTACGCCGATATAACCAGACGCAAACACCCACCACGATGATTCCCGTGACGATCATGAGCTCATGTTCTTTGACATCTTCAAAGATCGCACCCAGCAAGTGGCCTATCAATTTGCCTGCCAAGCCAAAAGTCAACGCCCAGAGGAATGCTCCGATAAAATTCAGCATGGCAAATTTCTTAGGATCAAACCGTGACATACCCATCACAAACGGCATAACGGTCCTAAACCCATACATAAACCGGACGCTCAGCGCAAGCAGGCTGGCATTCCGTCCGAGCAGCGCCCTGGCTTTTTCCACATGAGGTTTCCAGGCAGGTCTTTTGTTCAGGAATTGACTACCCCTGGTGCGTCCTATCCAGAAGAAAAACTCATCGGAAGCAAAAGCGACTATACATCCGAGAAGAATCACGACTGGTAGATTCATATAACCACGGTGGGCCAGGAATGCCGCCAGGACAAGGACCGTCTCCCCTTCGAGCAGCAAGCCCACAACAAGAGCAGGATATCCGAACTGAGCGATGAAGGCTTCAATGGGCATAGTTGTAATCGATCATGGACGATAGACAATTGACCACACTTGCCCTGGCGGTCTGTGCCGGGGAGTGCAGGTGTTGTTCTTCGCCCATCCTCTATGATCTATTCGAATATTCTGCCGGCCCAAAGAAGACCAGCACCGTCAAATCCTGTTCGATCGAGTGGAAATGATGGGCTATATTCTTTTCCACATAGACAATGGAGCCTGCCTGCACCGCCCGGTTTTCGTCGGCAACCGTAATCTGTGCCTTCCCGCTCACCACATAATAGACTTCATCTTCCCTGTGTGGGCTCTGAGGATCCGTCCCACCCGCGGGGAGAACATAGATTCCCATGCTGAGGTCAGGCATTTTATGGAATTCGAAATAAAGTTTGTCAGAGTCAGCGCGCTGGGTAATCAGTTGAGAGAGTTCGTAAGCTTTCATTGGGTTTCCTTTCACCTTTCATTGCGAGGAAGCCCTGTGAGTGCTCGCAGCAATCTCCTCGTAACAGGAGGTGGCTGGGGCCGGAACGCTTGGCGTACTGCCTCTCGCAATGACATTGGACAAGAAAATTATATATAATTCTACCTGCCTTCCTGCAAAACAAAAAGGACTGGCGAGTATTGCCAGTCCTTGGACCCTATCCCCAGCCGCCCGTTTCCGGCACCGGGATGGGCTCTGCATTCTCCCAGCCGTTCTTGCGCAGATACTCCTCGAAGCGCAACAGACCGGGGTGCAGCTTGCGCAGCGCAGGGATATCTGCCGCGTAGGCTTCGCCGTTGAAGAAGTTGAAGGCAGCCTGCATCTCCTCCTCCGACGCATTGCTCCATCCACCGGAGGGCGGCACCAGCTTCACGGGACGCCCGATCACTCGGCTGAACGTTTCAGCAAGCTCGGGCTCGGTCAGCTCATCGCCCGCGAGCTCGATGGTCCTGCCGAGGTATTCCTTCGGGTTTGCCAACGCCAGGGCGGCGAACTCGGCGACGTCTTCCACGGCAATGATCTGGTGCTTCTTATCGGGGCGCAGTCCATTGCCGCTAAAAGTCCCATTCAGGATGTAAGCGCGGCTCCAGTTGTAATTCTCCATGAATGCCGCAGGACGTAAGATCGTATATGGAATCTCCAGAGATTGGATATACTGCTCGATGAGCCATTTGCTCTCGAAGTGTTTCTGACCCAGTCCGCGATGGGCGGCGCCTACCGACGAATACACGAGATGCTGAACGCCAGCGGCTTTAGCGGCACCGGCAACAAGCTTCCCCTGCCGGATCTCCCCCTCGAAACCGACATTGGGCAGCCAGAAGTTCTGCACGCTGAAGACGCCGTAGGCGCCCTGGAATGCTGCGTCGAGCTCGGCGCGGTTATCCAAGTCGCCCGCGACGACCTCTGCACCCAACGCCTTCAATTCCTGCGCCGCCGGCTTGCCGGGGTCGCGGGTCAGCGCACGAACCTGCCAGCCTTCGGCGCGGAGTTTTCTCGCTACGGCCCCGCCTTGTTGACCGGTTGCGCCAGTCACTGCGATAATTTTATTGTTCATTTTTCACCTCTATAGTTTTTGATTTTTGTCTTTGTGCGATCTCGTAGCTTTCGCGAAGCAGAGCGATCGCTTTCTCCACATCGTCATCCTGCCGCAGGTAAAAACTCACCCAGCCTGTCTCGGGCAAAATATGGTGAGGTTGTGCGCGCCCTGCCGCAACGATCACGTCGCGCACCTTTTTTGGGAAGGGGATATCCACCATGTGATCGCCGTGGATGTGCCCGATCTCACGCCGCCCGATCACGTACTCCACGCCGCCGAAGCGGTGCGACTGCGAGGTCACGCCTGCCCAGGAGGTGACCGCCTCCGTAATCGACTTCTGCGCACCTTTCACGCTCATCCAGACCTCCGTCCCCTGCCCAGTTTCTTGCACAGTTCGCCCAGTGTCTCCTGCTCGCTGGCAGATAGCACGCTGAACTCCTCCACCAGAGCTGCCACATGGGCGGGAAGCACCCGCTCGACCTTGCTCGAGCCCGCCTCCGTCAAATGGACGTGGATCACCCGGCGGTCTCTAACGTCTCGTTCCCGGCGGACCAGACCATCCCGCTCGAGGATGTCGATGACCGTCGTCATGTTGCTGCCGCTTTTCAGGACCTTCTGGCTGACCTCTCCCTGTGTGAGCGGACCCAGGTGATGGAGCGCCTCGAGCACGGCAAACTGCGAATAGGTGAGGTCGCCAATGGTGTTGCGTTCGGCAAGCCGTCCCAGCAAAGAGTTGGTACAGCGCGTCAGCTTGATGAATGTATTCAGGGCGTGCATCTCCGCGCGGGAACCAGTGAAATGAGTAGGCATGTTCAATCTCTTTTGACGTCAAATAGTTTGATATCGAAATAATATCGCAAGACGGCAGGATTGTCAACACAGTGAGACCCAGCCATTTGGCTAGTTTCCGCCCTGCTCATCTGGCTGGAATATCACTTCAGGTATTCTGCCAGGAAATCCAAGATGATCTGGTTGATCTCGCCGAGCGTCGGTGTGGTGGACCCGCCCGGGTCGATCATCGAATGGCCAGCGTTCTTGACAACAACCAGTTGCGCCGGAACCCCTGTTTGTAACAGCCGGTCATACATCAGCTGCGACTGTTCCACAGGCACCAGCTCATCCCGATCGCCGTGGATCAGCAGGAACGGCGGATCGTCCGGCGTGACGTGGGAGATCGGGCTTGCCTGCGCAACGTTGTACGCCCCAAAGCCAATGCGCTTCATCGCTTCGATATCGGCGTTCGGGAAGTCGCGCGAGAGGTCCATGACGCCTGCCATGGCAATGACCGCCTGCACGCGGCTGGATTGCTCGAGATACTCACCCACATCCCAGCCCACCTGCGTATCCGTGGTGCCCAGCAAGCCCACCAGATGCCCGCCCGCGCTCACACCGACGGCGCCGATGCGATCCGGGTTCAGGTTGTACTCGGGGGCATTCGCCCGCAGTGCGCGGACGGCGCATTTCACATCCTGGATCATCGCCGGGAACTGCGCAGAGGGATACAGACGGTAGTTCAGCGAAACGACCAGATAGCCCTGGGCAGTCATCCCCCGGGCGAAGATGCCTGCTTCCGATTTATCCCCGTGCATCCAGCTGCCGCCGTGGACGTAGACCAGGGCAGGCCAGGGTCCGCCCGCCTCGGGGAAATAAACGTCCATTTTCTGCGGCGAGCCATCCGTCGTGCAATAGGTGACGTCGAACAGCGTCTCTCCGTACCGGGTACAGGGGACGGGCAAGGCGCTGCTTGTGGGCGGTGTGGTCGATTCGGGGATGGCTGCCTGTACCGTAGGCACAGGCGGGGTCGGTCTGGACGAGTCTTGATCAGGGGAACAGGCTGGTAAAAGAAACGCTAAAGATATGCTCAAGAGAAAGACTCTCGTATTTACTTGTATAAGATTATTAATCAGACAGTCTACTCCTTGCGGACGGAGTTCCTCAAAACTCCCAATCCTTCGATCTCCACATCCACCTCATCTCCATTCTTCAGCTCGCCGACGCCGGAAGGCGTGCCGGTAAAGATCAGATCGCCGGGCTCGAGGGTCATGACCGAGGAAATATAAGCGATGAGGGTCGGGATGTTGAAGACCATGTCGCGGGTCGAGGCCATTTGTCGCATCTGGCCATTGACGCGGGTGGTCAGGACGGCGTCCGCCGGGTCGAAATCGGTGTCGATCCAGGGGCCGAAGGAACAGAAGGTATCGAAGCCCTTGGCGCGCGTCCACTGGTTGTCGCTCCGCTGCAGGTCGCGAGCGGTGACATCGTTGCCGATGGTATATCCCAGAATATGTTTTCTGGCGTTCTCTGCAGTGATATTGCGCCCGCGCTTACCGATTACAACGACAAGCTCGCCTTCGTGTTCCACCTGGGCGGACTGTGGCGGCAGGATCACTGTGTCGCCGTTCGAGATGATCGAGGAGGGCGGTTTCATAAAGATCAGCGGTACCTTCGGGACATCGCTGCCCAGCTCTCTGGCGTGCTCCACATAGTTCTTCCCCACGCAGATGATCTTGCTCGGCTCGGAAGGCGCCAGAAGCCTGACATCCGCAAGCGAGGTCTCTGCCTCCTTGCGGCGATAGCGCCCGAAGACATTCCCACCGATTTCCCCGACCTTGTTCTCCAGCAGCCATCCATATTTGGATTTTTTGTTATCCCCTGCCGTATAACGGACAATACGCATACTTCCTCCAGAACAATGATTGTGTGATCGGGAAAGTGTAGCACAATTTCGAGGATACAAAAGGCAATCGCGGTATAATCCGCACACGAGAAGGCAAGGGCGCTTAGCTCAGTTGGTTAGAGCACTTCCTTTACACGGAAGGGGTCAGGGGTTCGAGTCCCTTAGCGCCCATCAAAAAAAGGAGAGCGACGCTTTTGACGTCGCTCTCCTTTTATTTCTTGTCAGCAGTGGGATTGTTTACTTCCGGATTACCCGCTGCTTGACTGGGTTGGCTGTGCCGGCTGAGTCGGCTGCGCGTTGGGCGCCTGGGGAGCCTGATTCTGATCCGGCGCCGGTCCGAAGCCAAACCCATGGTGACCGCCGAACCCGAACCCGCCGGGCCCGCCGATGAAGCCCTTATCGAGCCCTTCGAGGAGCCAGTCCGCGTGTTCCTGGGTGATCGTTCCATCGGCAACGGCCTGCTGGATCTGCGTGCGCATCTCGTCGGCGCGGGCAGCCTGGATCGCGTCGCGGACATCCTGGATGTCCACGCCGGCCTCTTCCGCCACCTGCTCGAGGGTCTTCCCGCTCTGCAGTGCGGTGGTCAGCTCAGCGGTGGTCATGCCGAGTGCTTTTGCGGCGGCATCCAGACCGGCCCCTCCAAGCGGACCTCGCCCGCCACCCGGGCCGCCCCCGTGCAGGAACGTGCTTGACGAATTCTGGGCATATACGTTCGTGGCGCCGATCACACCGACGACCAGTAACGCGACCAGCAATCCGCCGATCAAAACGAGCATTTTGTTCTTCATAGTTTCATCTCCATTCGGTAATCTGGGCTGGATCTCGTCCAACCTGCACATATCTTATCTGGAGGGCGTTATCGCCACGTGAACAGCCTGTGGGGAAATTGTGTTGATCGAAATCCGGTGGATCTGGCACAGAATCTGTCTCCACCTTTCAAATTTGCGCGTTTTTTTCAGTTGTAAACTGTTCGTAAAGGCGCAAAACGGACCTTTGGAGTCATAATGTGGGCATCATTGCGAGGGCACATTGCAGCCCCAACGCAGACACTGCAGCTTCATTCCGGACATTGCAGCACATCGCAGACATCATAGCCTCATCGCAGACATCGCCCTCGCAATGATCGGTGAGCAGACAGGCTCGTTCCCAATAGAGTGGGAGCGAGCCTGT
>DAITPI010000036.1:0-17449 GCA_036833655.1 Anaerolineales bacterium
CCTGCAGCAGTTCGTCGAACGCGGCGGGCTGCTGGTGACCCTCGGCAACGGCTCCACTGTGACGGTCGTGCCCAACGATCTGCAGGATGTCAACGGCGTGATCTGGGTGCATGTGCTGGCAACGGTGGAAGACCGGCGCGTGGAGGGTTGGATGATCCAGACTGTGCTACAGACTGCCACACCGGTGGCGGATTGGCAGCCTTCGCCTACGCCCTAGCGTGGGCCATTTATCTTAAATCAGTAAAGGACTATTATGCCCATTCATTTTGGAACGGATGGCTGGAGAGCCGTCATCTCGGATACGTTTACGTTTGACAATTTACGCATCGTCACACAGGCAATTGCCGATGCGGTTGCCTCGGATCACTGGGACAAATCTGGCAACGGCGGCGAGCGACCCGATCCGAAGAAGATCGTGGTCGGATTCGACACCCGCTTCCTCTCCGACCGGTATGCAGGCGAAGTGGCGCGCGTGCTCGCCGCGAACGGGTTCACTGTCCTGCTCGCGCAATCGGACGCGCCCACCCCGGCGATCTCGTACGCTGTGAAAAACAATCATGCCATTGCAGGTGTGATGATCACCGCCTCGCACAACGCGCCGCGTTATAACGGGGTCAAGCTCAAAGGGGCGTTCGGCGGCTCGGCGTTACCGGAGCAGTGCCGCCGCGTGGAAGTGTACATCTATGACAACGAGCGGCAGGCGCGTGGTCCCAACCTGATGGATTTCCGCAAGGCGCGCGAAGCCGGGCTGATCCAGAAATTCAATCCCCTGCCCTCGTACTTCGATCATCTGCGAACGTTGATCAACACCGATATCATCGCCGACAACCCGCAGCGCTTTGTGGTCGATGCGATGTACGGGTCGGGCCGTGGCGTCATCAAATCCTTCCTGCAGGGGACGGGCTGCGAGATCGCCGAGATCCGCGGCGAGATGAACCCCGGATTTGGCAGCGTGCACCCGGAGCCGATTGCCAAGTATCTCGGGGCGCTGGCGTCCGCCATCAGCTCGGGGATGGGCAACTTCGGCGTCGTGACCGATGGCGACGCCGACCGGATCGGCGCCATGGACGAGCGCGCCACCTTTGTGGACCCGCACAAGATCATGGCGCTCTCACTGAAATATCTCGTCGAGAAACGCGGCTGGACCGGCTCCGTGGTGCGGACCGTTTCCACGACGCGCATGATCGACCGCCTGGCAAATCGCTACGGACTGCAGTTGCACGAGACGCCAGTTGGCTTCAATCACATTGCCGACTACATGATGAACGAGGACGTGCTGATCGGCGGCGAGGAATCGGGCGGCATTTCGTTCAAGGGCCATATCGCGGAGGGCGATGGTCCCATCATGGGATTGCTGCTGGTCGAGATGATCGCTGCCTCTGGCAAGACGCTGCAGGGGCTGGTGGAGGAGCTGCTGAACGACGTGGGTCCCGCCTACTACGAGCGCGTGGACCTGCGCCTCAGCCGCCCGGTCGCCAAAGCCGAGATGACGGACTTCCTCACCAAGCAGGCGCCCGCCGCGATCGGGGAGGAGAAGGTCTGCGAGATCAGCCAGCGCGATGGCGTGAAGTACATCATGTCCGACGACTCGTGGCTGCTCATCCGCCCCTCGGGGACAGAGCCTGTCCTGCGCGTGTATGCAGAAGGCCGGACGCAAGCGATGGTGAAGGCTCTATTGGGCTACGGAGAACAGGTCGCCCAGAGCGTGGCATAGAAGAAAACGAAATCTTGCGCCTCCCACTGGCAAGCGGGGAGGCGCAATCGATTCCCGGGAAAGAACACGCGGCGAAGGGAATCGTTTGCCAAAGAAACGACATGCTTTGGGAGTCGATTCGTGGCGAAAGAGATTGTGATTTTCGATATTGACGGAACGCTGGCAGATGTCTCCGAGCGCATTCCTCACGTGCGAAAAATCCAAAGAACTGGAATGCCTTCTTTGCCCTTGTAGCGCAGGATAAAGCCATCCATTCGATGGTACGGCTCTGCAATATTCTCTATGTTTCGGGTCTTCAAATCATTCTGTGCTCCGGGCGGAGTGAGGAGCACTGCGACGAGACGGTCAACTGGATGGGGGAACAGGGCGCGAGCTATCACGGCCGGATCCTGAGAAAGGATCATGATCGCCGCAGCGATACACTCGTCAAGCGTCAGATACGGGAACAGATCGACAAAAGCAAGATCTTGTTTGTAATTGAGGGTCTCTTCTGTTTGCAATGCGCGCCCGGCGAGTTCTAGGGCAGGTCACGCGTTCTGCGTGACAGGAAGAGGGATTCGTCTGCCTGCCCTATGAAACACGTACGAGTAGATCACGCTTTTGCGGAGCACTCTGGAGTGAAATGAAGAGAGCAGCGTGACGCGAAGAAGTGCCGAACTGGCTCCATTCGAAAACAAAGCGGCCCGAAAGAAAAATTCTTCCGGGCCGATGTTATCGGTGAACGCATAGTATTACGATGGCGAAGATCTCAACCTTCTCACCAGGAAGATCACAACCACAAGTGCGATCGCGATCAGGATCAACATCGGCGCGCCGGTCTCATCCGCAAAGCCGGTGTTGGGCAGGGCTGTGGACGTGGGAATGATCGTCTGCGTGGAGACGGCAAGCTGGGTGAACGCTGCCGCGACCGTCACGGTGGCAGGAGCGGAGGTCGCCGTGAATGTGGCTGTTGCTTCCGCGATCACAGGCGTATTCGTGGGAGGGACCGTATTTGTCACAGCTGCGGTCCGGGTGGCAGCCTGGGCAATCGAGGTCTGCGTCAATCCCACCTGGATGGTGGCTGCCTGTTGGGTGGCAAGCGCCTGCGCGGTCGCCTCATTTTGCTGGGCAGCATTATTTGCAAAGAAGAAATATCCGGCAATGCAGAGGAGCCCCAGGAAAACAAGCCCGCCGAGAATTCCGGCGACAAGCAGGAACGTCCGATTGTTTGACTCTTCGGGGGGAGGAACCTCTTCGAAATCAGGGTCTTCATCATACGTCGTCATGCTGCACTCTCCTCAAGATTGCGTTTGTTAGTGGATTATGCCACAACTTCAAGATTTACCAAAGGCACGAGCACCGTCTCGCCGTTTTCGAGCTTTACCTCTCCGGCAGGAGCGCGTAATCCGCTGGGCAGGGTGCTGAGCCCGACAGGCAAAGCCGTGATCGTACCGATCTGCCCCGCAGCGGGCGGGCGGCGCAGTCGAACAGTTTGACCTGTCGCGAAAGTCTCGAAGCTGTTGGGCTCCGGCGGATCTGTGGAGACCGGTAAGGGGATAATCACCTCAGGACGGTCGCCGCTGTAGCGATCGAGATGCTCAGCGTTAACCGTGACTTCGCGTTTGTTGTTCGTGGTCAGCAGACGGAATGCCGCCCCGTTCATGGGCATGGCGCCAAAGCCATCTGTGACCAGGATCGGATAGCGCATCTGGTACGCTGGCACGATCAGCGAGGAAAGCAGGCTGGCGAGGATCATGCCGCGCACCGGCAGCTCTGCGCCAGCGCGTAGGGTTTCCAGGTCACGCACATGCCCACCCAGGATCACCGAGCCGCGCAAGCTCACATCCAATCGATCGGCGCTCAGGATATCGTCCGGCTTCTCGAGCAGACTGACCATCAGCCCGTTATCGATGCGACCGTTGCCCCATGCACCCTGGATCAGGGCTCCGGCGGTGCGGATCACCACACCACGCTCGGGCAACACCTGGGTCACCACACCGGGCAGTCCCGCGCGCAGTTCCACGTGTGTGTCACCGGCTTCCATCAGAACCTGTCCACTGCCAACGACCATCACACGCCCGGGGCGTGGGGCTCTGATGGTGCGCGGAAAGAGGCCGCGTCCTTCTGCGATCAAGGTGCCTTGTTGCACCCGGTCGCCCTGATTGATCTTGATCAGCTTGTCGGCAACCGCCGCGCTGACTCCAAAGGTCCGTGCGACATCGATCAGCACATGCTCGCGCGCATAGCTGGCTTCGGCAATCACATCGGTTGGATTAACGCGCTGGTTGACGTGCACATTGACCTTGCCGGCAACCGGCAGCGTCCGTTCCCGGACGATCGTGACGAGGGGCAGCACATGGAGCACCGGAGCCAGCATCCTAACCTCCCACCGCGTAGGACCAGCGTTTCATCAGCTCGCGCCTGCGGACCGGATCGTTCGGGATATGCAGCGGACGCCCGCGCGCATCGAGGACGACGCCAAGCGCCCCGCCGGTCACGGTCAGAGCACCGGCTTTTCCCGGGCCCAGGCCGGCGTCGGCCCGGCGGAGCGGTTGCAGACTCAGCCGCGCCGTCTGCCCGCTGGGGAGAGGCAGGATTTCCAACCCGCCGAATTTGACTTCGGCGCGAGCTTCTGTGCCATCCGCATACACGAGCTTCGCGCGCAACACCTGGTCGCCGTAATTTGCCGCAGCCACCACAGAGACAGCCGTTCCCAGACCGATGAAGGCGCCGGATTCGATGACCTGCACGGGCAGGTAATGGCTGCGCGAGGCGGCCGCCCCGAGCAAAGGCAACAGGTTGTTCTGGTCGAGAAGCACGGGCATGATCCCAACCGGCTGAATCGCATCGAGCAGCAGCAACAGGCTCTGTCCCAGGGAATTGCCTTCGCTCATCACGCCTCCCCCTCCCAGAATGAGATCGAGCGGAGGCATCACGCCGTTCTGCGCGGCGCGAGCGTGTGCGGGAAAATCTTTTTGCGCGGCGCGCACTGCCAGGTAAAGCGCCTGCCTCGCTACAGCGTGCGCGATCGCCTGTTCATCCTTTGTGGCAGGGATGGACGAAGGATAAAGCGACTTTTGGAACAGATACTCGCGCAACATATTCGGCGAGATATCCAGCTGCAGCCAGCGCATGATGTCATCGATCTCGGTCTCTTGCAGCAGACCCGCCAGGTTTTCACCCAATCCAAATTGGGGATAGACACCGAGCGTCAGCTCCCCGTTGAAGCCAGCCGCCACCGACGTGGCTGAGGCGCCCACATTCACGCACAATAAGCCGCGCGTCGACTCATACATCTTGCTCAGGAACCGGATCATCCGCCCCCGGGCATAGGCGGTCGGCAGGAGATTGCCGGCGCTCCACAGACTGAGCTCCTCCACGCCTTTGATCTGCCGGGCGCGTAGTTTCGCCACCAGCAAAGCCAGTTCATGGCGGGCGGGGTCGAGGTCTTCGGTCTCGAGCGAAGGCCGAACGTTGTAGCTGATCTCGAGCTTACCCACGTGACCACCAAGCAGCTCGCGCACATCGTTGGCAAGCTTCTGGTTGCCCGCATACAGCACCATCGGTCGTTTTTCCAGCGGCATCAAGTAACAGGCTAAGCCCACCGCCTCCAGCATCTTCTGGATCGAACGCGAGGCGCCGCCGTCCGTCCCACCGGCAAGCAGGACCAGGTCCGGGCGGGAACGTGCGATGCTGTCCATTTGCTGGTCAGGCCTGCGATGATCCGAGAGATCCAGCGTGTCCACAATGCGGCTGTAGGTCGATTCTGCCAGACGCCGTGCGCTCTCGAGTGAGACATCCGAGAGCAGGCCCACCACCACGGTCTTGACTGCAGGTCCTGCCGAAATCGTTGCAACGACCGCATCCACGCCAGAGCCATCCGGCTGGGATGGCGCGATCAGGTTATTGTCATGCAATCCGAGGAGCGCTGCCCCTGTGATCTTCTGCAGGTTCGTAATGGCTTCGCGCACACCCAGCCCAATATCCTTGAACGGCGCTTCCGCGGTCGTGGGCGCCTGACCGGAGGCAACAAAGCGATATTGACCCTCGACCACATCGAAGAGCACCGCGCGCGTCACCGTTGCGCCGACATCGATTGCCAGGACAGATTCGTTTTGAACGAGGGATGCGGGCATAAGCTAGATACCAATCAACTGGCGGAGGAAATTAATGATGGAGCTCAACCGCTCAATCATAGCGGTCAAGGCTGCCATGTAGACACCTGCAAACAACACGCCCAGGGTGATCGCCACAAAGATCCGTCCAATCCAGGCGATCCCCTCCAGAAGAGAATTGCGGCGGGGAGTGCCATCCGCGAGGCGGCCGGCACTGAAGTGGAACGATGCCAGGGTCAGCACCGTGCCAAAGAACATTACCGTGCCCTCCACCAGACGGAGGATGGGACTCGTCCCGGCAGCACGGAAGTCGAAGGCGTCGATCGAAGCCTGAACCTGGGGCACCAGGGTCCCGATGAGTGCGCCCCCAAGCGCTGCCGCTGCACCAACGCCGACCAGAACCGCCATGCCAAAGTTTCCGATCCACGAGATCCGCGGCGAAAATTTGGCTAACAGGGAAACACCGAGCAATAAAGGAATAATTGCGAGAAGCAATTGATTGAAATCGTTGGTCTGGAACAAATTGAGCTTGGGAAGCAGGACGTGATATACCGTCACCGTCGCAGCATAACCGGATGCCACCCCCACAAACAAGTAGACCGCGATCCGGAAGAGCGGATTATCGCCGATGAGATAACTGAAGATCATCAGAGTGAGGATCAGGCCGACGAATGCAGAGATGACTTCGAGGGACATTTCGCTATCCCTGGTTCGCTTCGAGCCGGCGTGCTCGTAATGCCGTCCACAGGCTCCACAGACTACCGACGAACATCAGCACGATGGACAACGCCAGGCCAGCGCCAAAGGCATCCCAGTACGAGCGCGCCAACCCCGGACTATTCGAGTTCGCAGCCTCATAACGCGCCGCCTCCGCCAGCCCGCTGAGCATGCCGGTCACCTGACGCGAGTCGACGTATGGTTGCAGCAGCGGTCCGGCCTGCGCACTGGCAACCATGAGCAGCGGCTGGCTGGCAAGTAGGGGATCCACCTGCTTTCGATTGTGCAGCTGCTCCACCCAGACCCGAGCCGATTCGGCATGGTCGGTCATCACAAGCACCGCCGCATACCCCGAGAAGGAGGCGGCCTGTGCAGCCGGAATGACATTCTGTGGTCCTTCCATGAAGCCAAGCACGCCAGCAGAACCGCCAGGCAGGAATCCGAGATTCTGATACTGGGCGGAGGTGCTGATCCCTGCGCTGGCAAGCAACCGCTCGGCGAGCGCCGGTCCGTTCGGTGTGGTCGAAAGAATCGCGAGATTCGGCTGGCCCCGAGAAACCAGCTGGTTCAACACTGGAATGCCAATCGCTTCCATCTCACCGGCGAGCGATGGCTCATAATCGATCACCACCAGCACATTGGAATCGGCAGGAATGCCTGTCACAGCGCTGGACAGGGCGCTCGCCTCCGCTGGCAGGCTGGTGGAGACCGGTATCCGCTGCGAGCGCATACCGATGACCACGCTGAGGACAATCAGCAGAAGCGCTGCCAGGGTCCAGCGCAAAACGTATTGAGAGGTAATAAGGGAAGAGGAGACGAGCGTCCGGGGGGTTGTTTCTGTAGCAAGGATTTGCTCCAGCAATGCCGCGCTCGTCATCTGCTCGTCAGTCGCCTGCAGTTTCAACGAGATGGGCTTCGGCTTGACCGAGGCTCCGACCACAGCGCCGGGGATCACGCCTCGCAAGCCTGCCAGCGGACCCTGCTTTTCTTCGGGCTCTTCCTGGCCTGCATAAGCGACGGTCGACTCAGGGATTACGGCTTCCACGGGTCGCATCGCCTGTACCCAGGATGGCAGCTCTACCGGCACGAGAGATCCTTCGCCCTCGGCAGGCGGGAGGACAGGCTGAGGAGGCGCCACCTCACCCGGTTCTGGCTCGGGCCGCGAGAGCCAATCCGGCATTTCCTCGGAAAAGAGCGAATCGACATCCTGGTTGGAAAGACCGGGTGGCTGCTCCTGCGAAGGCAAAAAGTCGGCGAACGCGGCCGGTTGCGCCTCCCGTTCCGAGGGCATGGCTCTCTCCTCGGCAGGCTGATCCCGGCGGGCGAACCAGTCCATGGATACGTTGCCTGGAGCCGGCATGGAGGGTGTCTCTGTAGCGCTCTTCAGCCAGTCCGGTTCAGGCTCCCTTTCTCCCTCCGCCGCCGCGAGCGGCTCCAGGGTAAGTGGAACACCGCTTTCCTCTCGCTGGCCTTCTATGGCAGATTCTGCCATCGCACCGAGATCGTTGAGCCAGCCCAGGTCTTCTGCCGGGGCAGAGGCCTGCTCCGGTTTGGAAGAGGAGGCTGGCGTACCCAGTTCATTCAGCCAGCTCAAATCCTCCTGAGAGGCGGGCTCAGGAAGTGCTTCGGGCCCGGATGCGCCTGGAGTTTCGACAGAACCGGATTTTTCCCGCAGGCTCCTCAGCAGGTTGAGCTCATCTGCCGAGGCAAAGGGTTCCGGGGCAACGGGTCGATCTGGGGCCGCATCAAAAGGCTGAGGGGACTCTGCGCCGCCCAGTTGATCCAGCCAGCTGAGATCCTGACCACCTGTCGTGCCTTGCTCGGCGGGCATATCCATACCGCCCAGAGTATTCAGCCAGCTCAGATCCTCCTGCGAGGCGGATTGAGAAGAACCTGAAGGTGCTGGGGAATCCGCCGTCCATTCGGTATTGAGCCTGGGAGCCTGCAAATCGCCGGTTTGCTTCGACTTCTCTTCCAGGTCTCGCAGCCAGGACAAATCCTCTTCCTCCCGGGGAGCAGGAGGCTCCTTGGAAGTGAAGACAGGCGAATCGAAGCTCTCTGCCCAGCCTCGGTCGCCTTGCTCCGGATGGAAACCCGGTTCAAGAACCTCATCCGATTTCCCGGCGGCCTGCGCAAACCAGGCGGAGAGCTCGTCGTGCTCGGGGCGAGCTGGCGACTCCGCTGCCTCCCTTTCCCAGGGAAGCCCGGCTTCTTCATCCGCCCCCGCGGAGGGCTTCTCTTGATCAAACCGGTGAGAGAGATCGCGTTCCGGCGCTGGCGCTGAGGCTTCCGGCTTTGTCTGGGGAGGCGGGTTGATGCCCGCCAGCCAATCGGGAGCTTCCTCTTCCTCACCGGATTGAGAGGCAAGCCCCGCCAGGAAATCTAGTGGATCGTCCCTCGGCTTGGGCTGGCTTGCCGCCTGCGCTGCTTCTTCCTCGGCTGCGTCTCGTGCATTCTGGCGGACTTCCTTTAACCAGTCCGGAAGAACCGGCTCCAGCTCGCCTGTATTCTTCTTGGTCGGCTGTTCACCAATATGAAGCACAGCGTCCGGTTTTAGCGGCGTCTGGCAGAACTGACAGCTGTCCAGGATGTCCGGGTTATTCTTTCCACAGTTCGGGCAACGGATATCTGCCATGGTCAATTGCCCCCGTACGGGCGATCCACACCCATCAGCACACGGATACCCGTGAGCAACGTTCCCAGTGCGATGCCGATCAGCAAGCCACGCGCTCCGCCGCGTGAAAAGATCCCGAGGAAATCGATCAGAGCCCGGTCACCCGGTACAGGTCCGAATGGGGTGGGCATGATCAGCACGAGAAAGAGAATCGCAACTGCCAGGAAAACGATACTGGTCGCATCCACACGCCGGCGTAGCAGGCGAATGCTGGCATACAGCAGGGTGACCGCCAGGATCGCCATCAGCGATGCCTCCACGGGCACGACGATCGCATTGACCGCCAGCCGCATGTAGGAGTGGTCCGGTCCCAGGATCAGTCCGAAGCCAAAGGTAACGATCAGGGAAAGGACCAGCAGAGCTCCATAGCTGCTGCCCTTCTGGCGCGTGCGGATGCGTTCCATCTGCACGGCGACCAGGTTGAAAATTCCCACCAGGACAGCCACACCCGCGATGATGATCGCCCAGTCCACGAGCACGAGTCGCACCGACTCCAGTTGGTCCGGATAGAAGTAGCCAAGCAGGACGATCAATCCGGAAGCAATGGCGAGAGCGGCAGTGAGCATGCGCATTAGATCGGTGCTCCCAGAATCTTCAAGCCCGCTCCGATAAGGATCGCGAGAATAATCAACCAGCGAAGGATATCCTGGACGTTCAGGCTGGCACCATGCGAGGCGCCCGCGCCTACGTATGCGCCGGCTGCAAACAGCTCCTCTCCAACCAGAGGGTCCTGTGCAGCCGCATAGAAAACGGACTGCGCCGCGAGATTATCGCTGGCAGCGATTAGACTGGTGTTCTGGCGATCTGCTGCTTCCACCAGCAACGCCGACTCTGCACCCAGGTCGCCAATAATGATATTTGCGGTGACGTTTTCATCATGGATCATGGGCACGGCCCCGGCTGCGTAGGAGAATGGCGTTAAGCCCGTGAGACGTCCCGTGCTGAAGCGATACTGGTCCTCCGCGCCGGCGGCGCGATAGCCCGACTGCAGTGTATCCTGCGAGAGGATCGCCAGGGAAGCGTCACCTGCGGTAACCACCGGCGGGCGATCACTCACCGATGTCCGCTCCGCGAGGCGACGCAGCATGGCAAGAGCTGCCAGGGCCGAACCGCCCCGCGCGGTGAGCAGAGCGCCACGTCCGAGCGAAACGTGCAGGCGCGTACCGTTTTCCACAGCGAGTCCCACTGAGCGATTGAGACGCTCATAGGCATCGATCACGCGGAAGGCAGCCGGGGACCGGCGTCTCCATAGCGTGAGTGCCGCAAACAGGATCGCTGCCAGGAGCAGGATGCCAAGAGCAAACATCAGGAGTCCTCCCGGTTCAGGTAGCGGGCAAACGCCTGCGCTTCATCATCGTCTTCGAGCATTTGAGCAAAGGAATTCCACGTTTTCCCCCCGAGGAATGGCTGCGTGACATAGAGTGCTTGCGCCCCCAGGACGGTCAGAGGCGCCCCGGCTTCCAGCAGCCATGAAGCAAGCCCATCCAGTTTCAACCGGCGCAATGTTTCAGCCCAACGGGACCAATCCGGACGCGATTGCATGAACGAAGTATAGCATATTTTAAGGATGACCTGACTCGCCATAAGGGCCTGTGAATTTCAGCCTCATTGCGAAAAATCGGTCATTTTTGTGCCGAAACCCTCATAGTATAATGATGCGAGAATCTTTTCACGGAGGAACCATGACGGACAGGAAGATCCGTGTGCTGGTGGCAAAACCAGGACTCGATGGTCATGATCGCGGTGCAAAAGTGGTCGCCCGGGCGCTGCGGGATGCCGGTATGGAAGTCATTTATACGGGCTTGCGCCAGACGCCGGAGATGATCGCCGAAGCAGCTTTACAGGAAGACGTGGATGTAGTGGGTCTGTCCATTCTTTCCGGCGCGCACATGGCGCTCGCCCCGCGCATTTTGGAATTGTTGAAGAAGAACGGTCAGGACCAGGTCAAGGTCTTCATAGGAGGCATCATTCCCGATGAGGATATGCCACGCCTGAAAGAGATGGGCATTACGGGCATTTACGGTCCCGGTGCGTCCACGGATGAGATTATCAGGGATGTCCGCGAGGCAATCGAGTTACGTGGCGCCTGAGCGCCACGTAATTTCGTCTTAATGAGCAACATGTCCCCCACCCAGGCTGTATTGGCAGGAAATCGCTTGGCACTGGCGCGTCTTCTCACCCAGGTGGAGAACGACTCGCCGGAGGGTCGAGCGGCACTTGCCGAGCTGTTTCCGTATACGGGCAAGGCACATCTGATCGGTGTAACCGGCGCCCCGGGTACAGGCAAGTCCTCGCTCGTCAACCAGCTCGCGCTGCATTACCGCAAGATCGGCGATCAGCGCGTTGCTATCGTCGCTGTGGACCCGTCCAGCCCATTTACCGGCGGCGCTGTGCTGGGCGACCGCGTCCGCATGCGTGATCTCGCCGGAGACGAGGGAGTCTTCATCCGCTCGATGGCTACGCGCGGCTCCCTGGGAGGTATCGCCCAGAAGACTGCCTCCGTGGTACAGGTCTTCGATGCCGCGGGCTATGAGATCATCCTGATCGAAACAGTGGGCGCGGGGCAGAGTGAGGTGGATGTCGCCCGGCTGGCGCATACAACCCTCGTGGTCGAGGCGCCGGGCCTGGGCGATGAGATCCAGGCGATCAAGGCCGGAATCCTGGAGATCGCGGATGTGCTGGTCATCAACAAGGCAGATCGTCCGGGCGTTGAGAATACAGAGCGGGCGCTGCGTTCCACACTGGAGCTTGCGCACCCGATGAAGCGGGTGTCACCTGCCCTGGCGGGCGGTGCCAGGGTCCGCCATCACGGTCAGGCGATGACCGTTGCCACGCCTGAAACTGATTCCAGAATCTGGATTCCGCCCATCAACAAGACGGTGGCGACGGAAGGCAAGGGCATCGAGGAGGTCGCCGCCTCGATCGCCAGACATGCCGGGCACTTGCGCCAGAACGGAGACTGGCAGAGGCGCGACCGCGCCCGTCTCGAATCCGAGCTGGAGCTGCTGCTCCGTGAGGAACTGATGGACCGTTTCCTGAAAAGGATCCCACAGGAAGCGTATGACGAGTTGATCGAGAACGTCGTGAATCGAAACATCTCGCCGTATGAAGCGGTTCGATCCCTGCTGAACAGCAAATGACCTCAGAAGCCGCGCCTCCTGAGTGGGAGAGGCGTGAGGTCACAGAAGAAGGAGCGTTGATGTCACAACATACTCATGGAATGAAGATGTACGGGGATATCAAGTTATACGCAGGATCAGGTTTGCCCGAGCTCTCGCAGAAAATCTCAGAGTATCTAGGGCAAAAACTGAGTCCCCGGGAAATCATCCAATTCCCCAATGAGAATATCTTTGTTAAGCTGAACAACAGTGCTCGCGGACAGGATGTATACGTCATTCAGTCCACTGCATCACCTGTACATTACAACCTGATGGAACTGCTGATCATGGTCCAGACCGTCCGCATGGATTCGGCTGCCCGCATCACCGCGGTGGTGCCCTATCTCTGTTATGGCCGCTCCGACAAAAAGGACCAGCCGCGCGTGCCGATCACAGCCCGACTGGTAGCGGATATGATCGAGAGCGCGGGTGCCGATCGCTATATGACCCTCGACCCGCACGCCGGACAGATCCAGGGATTCTTCTCCATCCCCGGAGATGTGCTCACTGCCACACACATGATCACCAATCACATCAAGGACCATCTGCAGCCGGGCATGAAGGACCCCGTGGTCGTGGCGACGGACCTCGGCTTTGCGAAGAAGGGCCGTAACTATGCGCTCGACCTGGATGTTCCCATCGCATTTATCGAAAAGCGGCGCGCCGGCAACGACGCCAAAGCCGAAGCGCTGACCCTGATCGGCGATGTAACCGGTCACGATGTGCTCATTGTGGACGATGAGGTGGATACGGGTGGCTCGATCGCCCAGGCTGTGGATGTAGTCAAGAATCATGGCGCCCGCGATATTTACCTGGCGTTCATCCACCCGATCTTCTCCCGAAATGCCGCCCAGAGGCTGGCGGCGTTACCGATCAAACATATCGTCACCACCGATACTGTGCCCATCCCGGCGGAGAAAATGGAACCTCTGGCAGAGCGCATTACCGTGCTTTCCATCGCCTCCCTGCTCGGAGAGGTCATTCGCCGTGCGCACCAGGGCCGCAGTGTGGGAGAAATGTTCAACGAATAGCTCCTTGTCAGAGATCAACACTCCTCAAGCCCGATGACTGACAACTGAGTACTGACTACCGACAACTGATTACTGACAACTGATTACCGACCACTGATTACTGTTTTATCATGCCCGAATTACCCGAAGTCGAAACAATCGCACGAAAATTGAGGCCGCAACTGGTTGGCAGGATCATCCAGGATGCTGACTTGCGCTGGCGACGTACCCTGGCTTTCCCATCCAATCGATTCTTCCGAGAACGTATTCGAGGGCAGGAGATCAAGGACGTCACTCGGCGCGCCAAGTTCTTGATCCTGCGTCTTTCCCAGGACACTCTGCTCATCCACCTGCGCATGAGCGGTGACCTCTACCTCAAAGAGAGTACAATTAAGCCAGAAAAACACGACCGGTTAATCTTGCGATTGGTTCCGGTCTCCTATTCTGAAACGGAGCGGGACAGGTCTGGGAATGGCTTAAGCAACCTGGTCTTCAACGATACCCGCAAATTCGGCCGCGTCTGGCTCACCGCCACACCCAATGACGTGCTCGGCAAACTGGGTCCAGAACCACTCAGCCGGGCGTTTACGTCGCAGTGGTTGCATGAGGCTCTGCAGCACAAGCACCGCCAGCTCAAACCACTGCTGCTGGACCAGACCTTTCTGGCTGGTCTCGGCAACATCTACACAGACGAAGCCCTGCATTTTGCCAGGCTGCATCCGCTGGCTGCCTCGGATTCCGTCACAGCAGACGAGGCAAAGGCGCTGCATGAAGCGATTCGCAAGGTGTTGAGAGAAGGTATCCGCCGCAACGGCGCATCCATTGACTGGGTCTATCGCGGCGGCGAATTTCAGAACTACTTTCGAGTGTACGATCGGACAGGCAAACCCTGTCCCGTCTGTGGGACAGGGATCCAACGCATCCTCGTGGGTCAGCGCAGCACACACTTCTGTCCGACGTGTCAGGTGTTAAGGTGAACTATGGAATTCAATTGGACTACGCTCGCCTGGATTGCCGGGCTCCTGTTCGTGTATATCTTCGGCCTGTGGGAGGGCCGCGGTAAAGGCTACAAGAAGCGCAAGGCGGAAGAAGCGTTGGAGAAGCGAGACCAGCCGCCCCCTCAAGCGCAAACAGTCACAGTGACCGTGGATGACCCCGGCCTGCTGCGCATCAAGAATCAAGACGGTGCATTCCTGCTCGACCTGGATGGGACGCGCCTCAATCCGATGACGATGTCGGCGGATCAGCGCAAGCGCTTGATCGAGATCCTGAACATCATGCGCCCGTGGCTGGAAGGAAAATCGCAGACATCGCCAGCCATGACGGCTCCACCGGCGCCCGGTCGCCCGGCAACGGGCGATGGGACTCGGGGCAAGCCGGCTCCCGCTCAACCAGCGCCAGTCGCGACTCCGCCCGTTGCTGCTGCTCCTGCCGTCACACCCAGGCCCGCGACCATTGCCAAGGAGGACCGGCCCGCCGCCCCTGCCAATAGCATCGTGAGCCAGATCGATTCGGTCCTGCAGGCGCGCCTGGCGGGGACTCCACTCGAGGAACGCGGCGTCTTTCTCACCGAATCCCCGGAAGGCGGTGTCGCCGTTTACGTGGGTCTGACACGGTATGGTGGCATTGACGAAGTGCCCGACCCCGAGATCAAAACTGCAATTCGCGCTGCGATCACAGAGTGGGAAGATAAATATACCCCGGGTTTATAGCAGCGAATGCATAGAGCAAATTGCCGGCAGTGATCCTGCTGGCAATTTTCTTAACAGACGGCGATTAGTCGGGTCTATGCCGTACGGTCAGGACGGGACAACTGACTGATTCTGCCACCTCGGCAGTGACATTCGGGGTGTAGAGCTGTCTCAGCGTATGGGCGCTGTATCTCGAGCCCATGCAGACCATGTCATAGTTTCCGTCTCTCACCTCCGCCAGAATCTCCTCGACCACGTGGCCTTGCCTGGTGATCAACTTCGCATTCAGTCCAGCAACCCCGGCGAATTCAAGCCCTTTTCTTAAGCTGCGTCCGAGCACGGTATCGGTATCCTGTAGATTCCGTATATGATCAAGTGCATCTCGGGTTGTCGGATACTCCAGGTCGGTGGGAGGAATCACATGCAGAAGCGTCACATCTGCCCGGCTCAACGTCGCCACCTGCAGCGCCAGGTGCTCTGCGCTGACTTCGTAGCCAAGCCCGCCGGCGCTGATCAACAGCTTCTGCAAAGGTAGACGGATCTCAGGCACATACAGGATGGGTCCCCTGATCTGTTCCATCAGCACACGGAAGGAACTGCGCGTCAGCCAGTGCTTGAGTCGCGAGCGTCCCAGCGGGCTCACCACGGTAATGAAATCCCCTTGATTCGCCATCTCAGGAATGAGCAGTTCTGCCTCTCCGTTTCTGACCACCAGGCTGTATTCGACACCTTTTTGCTTGAACAGCTCCACCGCATTTGCGAAGATATCTTCCAGTGGATGGTGCTCGTCGATGGCTGCAAGGCTGCGTCTTTCGGTCACGCCCAGAAGAGTCACATTTACCCCCAGGAGCTGGGCAAGCCAGGCGCCGTATTCGATCGCGTTCCAGGTCTGTTTGAATCCATTCGTTGCAATGAGTAATTGAGGGTTCATCCATAGCTCCGTTGACCGTATAAGATGACTCCGAGCACCCCGGCCCCCAACAATACGAGCGGGGAGGGAAGATCGAGCCAGAAAGCGGCGGCGCTCAGGATCGCAATCAGGACGGCACGCCGGTCGATCCCTTTCGGTGAGGTCGCGCGGAAAAGCTCCCAGGCCACCACAACGATCAGAGCTGCCACAGCCGGGCTCATTCCCTCGACAAATCCACCGATCCAATCGGAATGCTGAAAACGCTGCAGGAGGGCGGAAACGATCAACATCATCACGGTGGGGGGAAGGATGGCGCCAAGCAGGGCGGTCAGCACACCGGGAATCCCCCCCGCAGCAAAGCCGACAAACATCGCCAGTTTCAGCGCTTCACTTCCGGGAAGCACATTGGAAAATCCCACCGCCTCCACGAACTGAGTTTCTGTCATCACTTTCTGGGACACAGCTTCTTTGTATAACAAACCAATGGAGGCAGGTCCCGAGGGGGAAAGGATGTTCACCTTCAGGAACATCCAGAGCAGCTTGAGCCAGATGATCTGTCGTGGCTGGTTCATGACAGGAAGAGAACCCCGATCAACCCCGCCGCGATGATCACGATGCGCTCGGGCAATTTACCGGAAAGCATGCCAACCATGCTCACCAATCCGATCGCCCAGGCTTCCCAGTTGTTGGAGCTGCCCTTTTCGAAGATCTTCCAGGCTGTGAACAACATGAGCACGGAGATTGCCGGGGTCAGGCCTTCGATGAAATTGCTGATCCAGGCTTCGCGTCGCAGCCGGTGGAGGATCATAGTCACGCCGAGGATGATGATCGTGGGAGGCAGGATCGAGGCGAGCAGGGCAACCAGCCCGCCAGGAATACCCCCGACGGCATAGCCAATGTACATGGCAAGCTGTAGTGCGTCACTGCCGGGCAAGACGGAGGAGAGTCCCACTGCCTGCACAAATTGCCCTTCTGTGACGAATTTTCCGACCACCTCGTGATATAGCAGACCGACCGAAGCCGGTCCCGAGGTGCTGAGCAAATTGATTTTGAGGAATATCAGGAATAGATGTAAAAGGTTGTCCAAGTCCGATCCTTAGTATAGAGTGCAATTGTAAAAGAAAGAGACAAAACAAAACAGGAGCGATTCTGCATGGTCGCTCCTGTCGTCACAATCGTAATGCCGCGACATCGATGGCACCTCTCTGCCAGAGAGGTGGTGGATGAAACGTCTCTGTTCAGGGATATGGCCTTTCCAGGAGATCCTCCAGCACCCGATACGAGCTTTGATCCAGCAGCGAATGCTTGCTCTGCCCGTGAGAGTCCATGGTCACCACCACGGGAAACTTCTTTACTTCGATCACCCACATCGCTTCCGGGACGCCGAACTCTTCCAGCTTGTAGACGCCCAGCACCCTTTGAACAGTCTGCGCCAGGAAGGCTGCCGCGCCGCCCACGGCGTGAAAGTAGACGCCGGGTGT
>DAITPI010000037.1:0-17363 GCA_036833655.1 Anaerolineales bacterium
AGCAGAGCATAGATATAGGGCTTGCCACTGACATACTCGATGCCCATCGCCCACGTGTACCAGTCCATATTGCCGTTCGCCTGTGTGCCCGGGAAGTAGACCGAATAGTATTCTCCCTGGTACGGCCATCCCAGCTCGTAGCTCGCGCCGCCATGCATCAGCTCGTTGCAATGCAACGTGTAGGTCTGGCTGAACACCTTTATCAGCTCCGGGACGATCACCTCGTGGAAGGGACCTCGCTGTGTGGCGCCGCTCCCGGGCGCGGTGCCCCAGTCCACTGCAAAGGTAGTCTCGAAGAGGAATTTTGCGTGCTGCGGGGTATAGGTAATGACCGTGCCATCGCGGAAGCGCGCCACGTCCATGCCGCGCGAGGGACTGACCAGCGAACTGAGCAGCGGTCCATCGTTGTTGAGGACAGCTCGCTTGAATGAATCGATCAATGCGGCAACCTGGGGATCGGTGCAGATCGTGGAGGAGCCAGAAGGTGCTGCGCCGGGTGTCACCGCCCCAGGTGTTTGCAGGGAGGGCAGGACCGTCGGTGTGGCAATGAAGAGTGTGGGGGTCGGCGTGACGAGCGGCGCCTGGGCAGCCGGTGAGCCGCAGCCTGCGAGCAGAAGCAAGCCAAGGAAGAACGCGCACAGAAGTTTCGTGTTCATGCTCATCTCCTCTTACGATTAATTATATCCCGCGTGAGGAGCGCCATGCAATTTACGATTTTCGATTTACGAATATCGGCTTACGAATATCGAACTACACTTCCCCAAAAACAGCCACCACAATATGCTGGTTCAACAACTGCGGAATGCCGGCCTCTTTGCCGGGCACGATCTGTCCCAGGGTATAGCCGCCGGCGATCGGAACCTGCTTGCCGAGAATGTCCTGGACGGCAGCGATCTCCGCGCCGGGATGCGACTTGAGCAGCATCTCCCAGGCAATGTCCACCAGGACCAGCGCGAAGACGGGCTTCGTGCCCTCCAATTGCTGCAATGCCTGTTGTGCCGCCTGTTGGGCAGCGCCTTCGCATGCCACGCGACTGCCGACCAGCAGATAGGCGTCCACGCCATCGCGGACCGGCGCGTTCATGCGGAAGCTGCCATCGGCCTCCACCCGAATCGGGGCGCGAATGACCAACTGATCGCCCTGCTCCACGCCGAGCGGATAGAGCCGCGCAAGATGGCTAAGCGGTGGGAACGCCCAGTCGCGGGCTGGATACCCAAACAGCTGGGCATACGTCTCGGAGGCGGGTCGCCCGTCGAGGGTGCGCAGCCAGAAGCCGCGCGAGCGCGTCACCCGGAACTGGCTGCCGACCGGGTTCCAGCCATGCGCGGCGCCCACTCCCACCCGCAGATCACCGCGCAGGAATGCCGCCGCCAGTGCCCCAGTCCCATTCTGGGGACCTGCAATCTGGTAGGAATGACCGGTATGCAGATCGCCCGACGACAGACCTCCTGCCAGCGGGACCAGCCCTGCAGAGAGTGCGTTACACAATTGATCCGCATCTCCGTTGAAGCCATCGGCAAAAAAGAACAGGCCGCGCGTATCACCCTGTTCCTCGAGCTGCTGCGTGATCTGCCCACCCGTCTCACGGCCGCTCTGGGCAAAGCCAGGCAGCCAGCGCGTCTCAGCCTCCAGGTCGCCAGCCAGCAACCCGACCAGCACCGAATTCTGGTGCAAGCCATCGCCTGCCAGACAGACCGAGCTGCTAAAGCCGATCATGGGCGTATCGCCAAGCAGACTGGACACGCCACTGACCACCTCGCGCGCCGGGTACTGGTGCGAAGCGATCACAAAAGCGAAAGAGGGCGTGCCCGACCCAAGCCGGTTCAGCGCCTGGTGCGTGGCTTGCAAGCCAGCCTCGCGACCGTTGAGCGCCTGTGCAGTTCCTGTGGATGCCTTGAGCGCCATTCGCCTATCCCTCCGCCACCGGCACCGTAAAATGGAACGTGGTGCCCTTGCGGAACTCGCTGTCGAACCAGATCCGCCCGCCCTGCATCTCGACCAGACTGCGGGTGATGTTCAAGCCCAGGCCTGTCCCGGGGACTTCACGCGCCTTCGAATCGTCCGAGCGGAAGAACTTCTGGAAGATCTTAGCCTGGTCGTCGAGGCTGATGCCGATGCCGTTATCTTTCACCCAGAGGTGCACCACCTGCTTCGCCCCTTCGGGATCCCACTGATTGCGGGTGACCTCCGCCCCAAGGAGGAGCTTTCCGCCTTCGGGCGTGTACTTGTGGGCATTGCTCACCAGGTTCGTGAGCACCTGTCCAACGCGCAGACGATCTGCCCAGACGGGAGGCAAGCGTTCTGGCAGTTTCACGTCGATACCCTGGCGTTTATCCTCGACCTGACGCCGCGTGGAGCGGATGACTTCCTCCACTACCTCCCGAACATCCACAGGCTTGTATTCAAGACGCAGCCGACCCGCTTCGATCTTGGCGTTATCGTTGAGATCCGACACCAGCGCAGACATCCGCTCGACGTTCGAGCGGATCGTGTTCAGGAAGTTGGCCTGCATCTCGTTGATCTGACCCACAGACCCGGCTGCCAGCAGCTCTGTGTAACCCTTGATGGACGTCATCGGGTTCTTCAGCTCATGGGCAACGAAGGAGACGAAGTCGCTCTTTGCCAGGTTGGCGCGCTGCACCGCATCGTAAAGCTGGGCATTCGAGATGGCGATCGCGGCGTTATCGCTGAGGCGGTTGAGGAACGCCAGGTTGCCCTGCGAGTCGCTGGTGCTTTCGAGAAGGATCAGGCCGATCACCTGCGCCTCGCGCCGGATGGGGATGATGATCTGCGAATGGGCGTGCGGCAGAATCCCTTTAGAGCCATTGCTCACCAGTGAGACCTGGCTTGCCTGGCCCGTCTGGATCACGGACTTGATCGCCGGCAGCTCCAGCGGAATGCTGGACGTGGACTGCTCCGAGACAAGGTCCTCATAGCCCTGCTGCGCCATGATGCGGATCTCGTTATCCTCCAGCATGCCAATCATGCCGGCTTCGGCGCTCGACTGGCGCATGGCCCACTCGAGCGTGATGCGCATGGCGCGATCCACTTCCAGGCTGGCATTCAGCTCGCGCACGATGCGACCCATAATGGAAAGCTCTTCCACGCGCGCCGCCAGCTCCTGGTCCGTCAGCGCCAGCAGGCGGGCGTTTTCGATCGCGACCGCCGCCTGGCCCGCAAACGCGGTCAACAGGTTCTGGTCATCCTCCACGAAGGGCAGACCGTCCTTGCGGTTGATGACCTCGATCACGCCGAGCACGCGGTCCTTGATCTGCATCGGTACGGCCAGCAGGGCACGCGAGACGAAGCCGGTCTGCTTATCGGGCATGCCAAAATGCGCGGCGGAGCGCTGGCCATCGTTCTCGATGACCGGGGCGCGCAGCTGCACAGCCCGCCCCACAATTCCCGTGCCGGCAGGCAGACGCTGCCCGAGCAGGTTGCTCGCCACCGGTCCCACCGTTACGCGGAAGACCAGGTCGCCGGTCTGCTCGTCCATCAGGAACAGCGTGCCGGCTTCGCAGTTCAAAATGCTGACCGCGTTCTCGAGGATGTTGCGGAGTAACGGCTCCTGCTCCAATGTCGACGTGAGCTGGCGGGTGATCTCGTTCAAGGTGGAAAGCTGGTGGGCGCGTTGCTGGGTCTCCTGCAACAGGCGCGCCTTGACGATCGCGCCGACAGTCTGGTCCGCGATCGCCTGCAACAGAATGAGTTGGGCACGCGTATAGGTCACCGTGGCGTCGCTGCTGCCAACGCTGAGGGCACCGATCGTCTCGGCGCCGGAATTGAGCGGCACACCCATCCAGGCATAGACGCCCTGTGCCGACGGCGTGATGTTGCGGATCTGGCACTCGCGGACGTAATCCTGTGTGAGGATCGGTCGTCCCCTGCGGATGATCTCCGGGCTGAGACCCAGGCTCGGCGGCAGCGGCTGGTTCTCACGCGCGTTGATGCGCTCGTTATCGTCCACTCGAAAGGCGTAGTAGAAGTAATTGGCGGCTTTGCTGTAAAGCGTGATATGGAACATGGTGGAGGGAATGATCTGCGATGCCTGCGCAAAGATCAGCTCCAGCACGTCGTCGAAGGTCAGGGTCACGTTCACGCCCTGCGAGACGCGGGTCAGGGCATTCATCTCCTGGACCCGGCGCTCGAGGTTCACCACCGTCTGGACCCGGGAGATCGCCACCGAGGACTGGTCGCAGAGCGTATCCAGGAAATCCAGGTCCTTGGGCGTGTACACACCTCCCGAGAGCGGCGTGCCCAGCGCCAGCCAGCCAACCGGTTTCTCGTCCCCGGGCAGCTCTACAAACAGACGCGCCCCCAGCAGCGAAAGGCGAGCCTCATCGCCTCGGATGAAGGTCGGGGGACTGATCGTGTCGAGGTACAGCGGAATCTTCTCTCTCTCGAAGTACTGGACCAGCGAGCTGTTGGTTGCAAAGCGTATGTCGCTCGTGGGACGACCGTCGCCGTTCGCCAGGGCGGCATACTGGTCATTCAAAGGATCATAGGTGTAGATGTGTAAGCGATCCGGGACAAGGCTGCTGGCGATCTGCTCTCGAAGGACCCGCCCGATCGTATTGAGATCGAGGGCGTTGGTCAGCTCGTGGCTGAAGGCACGCAGGCGCTCTTCATAGGCGCGCCGTCCGCGGAAGAACGTGCTGTCCACCAGTACCTGCAAGCGGGTGCGCAACGGATCGAGGAACACAGCAATTAGAAATACAAGACCGCCGATCAGATACGGGTTGTCGTACGGCATGTTGACCGAGAAAAGAAAGGCAATGCCCGTTACGAGCAGCCCGTACGCCGAGACCACGAAAATTGTGAGAAGCGAGTACACCATGCCCTGGCGCACCCAGTAGTCAGTGCGCAACAGGCGGAAGCGCAGGATCACATATCCGTTTACCAGCGGGAAGAGGATGAATGGCACGAAGAGATACGGGTTGAAAGCAACCGAATTCTCAAAGCCAAACAGGGCATTTCGCAACGAGGAGTAGAGCAACCAGACCACGATCGGACCGAACGCAAACATGGACCCAGCCAAGATCGTCCGCGCCTGGCTCTTGACCACTGGCGAGCGCGACCTGAGGGCGTGATAGGCGAGGGCACCGAAATAGAAGAGCGCCGCAAAACCGACAAAGACATAAATGAGGCGCCATGCCCCGAAATAGGCTGTCGGGTTCGCCATGTCGCTGAGCTTGAAGAATGCATGGAGGGCGAGTCCGAACCCGATGATGTATCCGAACCAGCGCAGATACGGCCGGCGGAACAAGAAATACGCTTCCTGCGGAAAGCAGAGCGCCAGGTCGATTAAGGCGCCGCCGCCCATGGCAGCCGCCAGCGTCCAAAGGTAGGAGAAATAATGGGAGGTATAGAGATCGTACAGGCAGCCGATGACGATTGCCATCGAGGTCGTCATTATGGAGAAGGCGCGTCCGGCCGATTCGGTCCGCCGCAAGCCAAAGATCCACAGGCTGAGGCTCAGAAAGATCAGGCTGAGAATGCCTGGGATGATGAAGTAGGAGATTCGATCGACAGCCGGGAAGGGCTGCAACTCAACCTCCACTGTACGCAGATCCCCCTGGACCGTCCTCAGTGTCACGGGCACGCTCTGCCCCACCTGCAGCCCCTTGAGCACGTCGCCCAGATCGCGCCCATTCGAGATGGGCTGGTTGTTGACAGAAACCAGCTGGTCCCCTAGCCCGAACCCCGCTTCATAAAGGGCCCAGTGTTTGCCAGCTTCGCCCGTATCCGAGCCGTTCAGTACCATGGTCGGTTCGAACACCCCGCCGGGGAAAGGCTTGTTCAGCCACGCAAAGCCAAGAAAAACGGACGCGATAAAGGCTATAGCCGCAACCGCCTGATAAACCAGCACAATCGATTGCGTAATTTTGCTCAGGATTGCATGGAAACGGAACGATTCATTCATTCGGTTAAGTGGTCCGGCGATTGCAGTACCGGACCTCCTGTCGGAACCACGACAGAATTTTACTCTACACCCCCGTGACTAACTATGGTACTTTCATGACAAAGAAACCGACAGAATTGATTGTCATTGCGAGCCCCGAGGGGCGACACTCCCCGGCACCCCCTGGCACCGTACGCCAGGACAGGTGCGGTGCAGTGCAGGTGAGCAACCTCTCAGATACTGGCATCAGCCAGCAAACCTCACGAGAGATTACTTCGGGCTGTGGTTTCGATAAGGGCAAAAAGCACTGCCCTACTCCACCAACAGCCCTAGCAATGACGGTAAGAACTGTAGTTCAGAACAGGATGTTCTCAGACATCCAGATTTCGAACAGCCTTCGCATGCGTCTGGATGAACTTGCGGCGGGGATCCACCGCGTCACCCATCAGCATGTCAAAGGTGCGGTCCGATTCGGCTGCATCTTCGATCGTAACAAGGAGCAGCGTCCTGTTCTCGGGGTTCATGGTGGTCTCCCACAGCTGGGTGGGATTCATTTCCCCCAAACCCTTGTAGCGCTGCAGGCTCGCCTTCTCGCCGACCTCCTTGACAATCTTATCTTTTTCCTTATCGCTATAAGCATATTTGACCTGGTTCTTGTAGGCGACGCGGTACAGCGGCGGCTGGGCAATATACAGATGTCCGTCCTCGATCAGTTGCGGCATATACCGGAAGAAGAAGGTCAGCAGCAGCGTGCGGATGTGGCTGCCGTCCACGTCCGCGTCGGTCATGATGATCACGCGTCCGTAGCGCAAGCCTTCCAGGTCGAAGTTGTCGCCAATGCCCGTGCCGAGGGCAGAGATCAAGGCCTTGATCTCGTTGCTGGAGAGGATCTTATCCAGGCGGGCGCGCTCAGTGTTCATGATTTTGCCGCGCAGCGGCAGGATCGCCTGGAAGTGGCGGTCGCGGCCCTGCTTGGCAGAGCCACCTGCCGAGTCGCCTTCTACAATGTACAGCTCGGTGCGCGAAGAATCGCGGTCCGAGCAGTCCGCCAGCTTCCCGGGCAGCGTTAGCGACTCGAGAGCAGACTTGCGGATGACGAGGTCGCGCGCCTTGCGAGCGGCATCGCGCGCTCGCGCCGACGTGAGACACTTGGCGATGATGGCTTTCGCGGCCTGAGGATTCTCCTCGAGGAACGTGCTGAACGCCTCCCCCACCACCTGCGTCACATAGGTCTGCACCTCGGGGTTCATCAGCTTGACCTTGGTCTGCGACTCAAACTGCGGGTCCGGGTGCTTGACCGAGACGATCGCCGTCAGACCCTCACGGGTATCGTCGCCCGCGAAGTTCGGGTCGGCGTCCTTGAGCAGGCCGTTCTTGCGGGCGTAATCGTTGATCACGCGCGTCAGCGACGAGCGCAAGCCGGTCAGGTGCGTGCCGCCGTCGATTGTGTTGATCGTGTTGGCGAACGAGTAGACTGACTCGGTGTAGGCATCGGTATACTGGATCGCGGCTTCGATGCCGATCCCTTCGATATCCTTCTCGACGTGCACCACCGGGTGCAGGTTCTCACGGTTGCGGTTGAGATAACGCACGAAGGAGGTGATCCCGCCTTCGAAATAGAACGTCATCTCGCGGTCGTTGCGCTCGTCCACGAACTGGATCGTCACGCCGCGCGTGACGAACGCCATCTCGCGGAAACGCTGGACCAGCGTATCGAAGCGGTAATCGATATTGTCTTCCTTGAAGATCTGCGGATCGAACTTGAACGTGACGGTCGTCCCGGTGTCATCGGCCTTGGTCTTGCCGATGACCGTGACCGGTCCCTTGGGGTAGCCGCGCTCGTAACGCTGGACATGGATCTGCCCGCCCAGGTGCACCTCCACCTCACACCATTCAGAGAGCGCATTGACTGCGCTGACGCCCACGCCGTGCAGACCACCCGAGACCTTGTACCCGCCTCCGCCGAACTTACCGCCGGCATGCAGGGTCGTCATGACCACTTCGAGGGCAGATTTCTTCATCTGCGGGTGCATGCCCACGGGAATACCGCGTCCGTTATCCTGTACAGATACGCTTGAATCGGGGTGGATGGTAATGTCGATCCGGGTGCAGGCTCCCGCGAGAGCCTCGTCAATTGCGTTATCAACCACCTCATAAACCAGGTGATGCAGCGCCTTGATGTCGGTGCCACCGACGTACATGCCCGGGCGTCTGCGGACTGCTTCAAGCCCTTCCAGGACTTGAATGCTACTGGCATCGTAATTTGTAGTATTTTCCTTCGTCACAAAAGCCTCCAGAGTATTCGATAAAATTACACACGTTGTGTAGGTATGCGTTGCTTTTGCTGCAATCGCTCGAAAACAATCTGCAACCAGGCATTCATATCACGGTAATACACGAAGCTGGCTGCCAGTAATGCGGTCGTGATAAAGGCATGGCCGCCGATCCCGATCAGGGTCATCCATGAATTCTCCGGCGGAACACTCCAGAGGTAGTTCAGGCCCACCGAGAGCAGGAACCAGCAGACCACAAACAGACCGCTCGTCGGGAGGGCAAACCGCGCCATGCGCAGGCTGGTGAAGATCGAATAGAACGCGTTCTGCTTGCGCACAAAGATCCCGTGAGGTGTGAAGAACAGTGGCACCACCAGCCAGAAGGACAGGATCATCAGGATAAAGAACGCGGCGCTTGCCAGTGCCGGGCTCAACATCGTCAGGACGGTCATCAGCAGTATGAGCGGGACAAAGAGCATCAACAGACCAACGAACCAGATGATCGATAGCAGAATGCTCTGCAGGATCGCCTGCACCACGTTGCCTCGCGCGCCGCCCAGAGCCGTCCCAGATACCCAGCCGAAGTACAAACCTCCAAGCACCCAGCCTGCCAGCACCAGCAGGAAAGCCAGTCCGAGCACAGCTGGCAGAGAGGAAATTTGCAGGACCTGCTGCGGACCCAGAGGCGTCTCCACTGGCATGGTCTGTGCCAGCAAGCTGGAAACACCGACGGGAAAAGTCTGCAATCTTGCCAGCAGGCTAAGCAGGTTGAAGCGCTCGACGATCTCGCCGAAGATCGACTGGAATTCGGTAAAGCGTCGGATGTCTGCGGCGGACGTCAGGTTCAGACGCGCCTCTTCGAATAGCATCTTCAGGAACGGATTGAGCAAGCTATACACGCTGAGCCGAGGACCCAGCCACAGGAAGACGTCCAATACCACGGGCAGCAGGATCAGGCTGACGTGTGTAGACACCGCCTCAAAACCCGCTTTTAACGAATTCATCACACCCGGCGGCGGCGGGAGATCTTCCAATTTCTGCGTGTACATAACCAATTGATTCTACCATAACGACCCCATCCTGGCATCCAACTATGAGGCAGGTTCCCTCGGTTTAGGCGTAAAAAGTGCCCGGATTTAGGGGTGCGAGAGTGTTCCTACAGCGCACTCTCGCACCCCCAAATCCGGGTATGTATTACAGGAATTCCCAAAGAGCCATGAGGCAGGTACAATGCAAATATGGCTGAGCACAGGTATTTGCCCGATTCTGACCGTGTGGGCGTGCTAACTGCCACCGTTTTGCTGGCTTTCGCCCTGACACACCTGATCCGAGCCCCGGAATTCAATTTCGAGATCCAGTTGCCGGGCTTTTTTCTGCTCCTGCCGCTGAATTTGCCAACCGCGATGACCGTGCTGACCGCCGGTCTGACCGCTACGGGCATGGACTGGCTCCTGCAGAGTCACCCGTCGCTGAACGGCAGATCCACTTACCAGTGGTGGCTGCTGCCGACGCTGACCGCGTTCGTGATCGGTGTGCCGCTTTCCAGCCAGCCTGCGGGGGGCGTCTGGTGGGTTGGCTTCGTGGGCGCCGGCGTTCTCCTGTTCTTCGTCTTCGTGGCGGAGTATGTGGTCGTGGATCCGGGCGCGCCCCAGTACGCCGTGTCGGTGGCGGGCCTGACTGCCATCTCCTATACGCTCTTCTTCGTGCTGGCTGTCGCGTTGCGCTATGCTGGCATACGGCTCTACCTGCTGGTCCCGGCATTGTTCCTGGCGGCCTTCCTCACCAGCCTGCGCATCCTGCACCTGCGCCTGAGCGGACGCTGGGAATACTTCTGGTCCGCCGGCATCGCCTTTGTCTGTATCCAGCTGGCAGCAGGCTTGCATTACTGGCCCCTCTCCCCGGTCCAGTTCGGGCTTCTCCTCATTGGTTCGCTATATGGCCTGACCAGCCTCGCCATGAACCTGGGAGAGGATCTTCCGGCGCGCCGGGCTGTGATCGAGCCGGCGATCATCATCGGGCTGTGCTGGGGACTGGCAGTTTTTGTTCAGTAGCCATGCAGAGACAGTTGATTCTCAGCAGGCAGCACTGGCAGGAGATGCGCGCCCATGTGGACAGGCAGGTTCCTCTCGAAGCGTGCGGTTTGCTGGCCGGGCACGGCGACCGGGTGGAGCATGTGCTCCTTGTGCGAAACCAGGCGCAAAGTCCCGTCCGCTTCGTGATGGACCCCTATGAGCAGCTCCAGGCTTTCGATTGGCTCGACGCCCACGGGCTGGACCTCGTAGGAATTTTCCATTCCCATCCCACAGGACCGGACATGGCTTCGGACACCGACATCGCCGAGGCTGCGTACGAAGTTGTCCATCTGATCTGGTCTTACGGAGCCAGCGAGTGGCACGTGCGCGGCTTTTGGATCGAAGGCGGTCGCGCGAGCGAAGTACCATTACAGATTCTGGAGTAGAGAAACCTTATCATTCTCGTTGTGTTTCAGGTTTTATACTCTCGCGGAGGAATGCACGCTATGCAGACATTGATCGGCATTGGGATCGTCATCTTGGGGTATGTCATTGGCTCGATCCCCTTTGGCTTGCTGATTGTCAAGATGAAGACCGGGAAGGATATTCGTACCATCGAAAGTGGACGGACCGGAGGCACGAATGCGGTGCGTGCGGCCGGGCTGGGAGCAGGTCTGCTCACCGCTTTTCTGGATGTTCTGAAAGGTGCTGCCTCAGTCTGGCTGGCGCAAGCGTTGCTCCCTGAGAATCATCTCTTCCACGTGCTGGCGCCTCTGGGGGCGATCCTTGGACACAACTATTCGGTCTTTCTGATCAGCCGGGACGAGAACGGAAGACTGCGCTTTCACGGCGGCGCCGGTGGAGCACCGGCCCTGGGCGGCGCCATCGGCTTGTGGCTGCCCATCCTGCCGATCGTGCTGGCAGCAGGCGCCTTAATCTGGTTCACTCTCGGGATTGCCTCGATCACAACCATGGCGATCGGCCTGGTGGTAACCGTTACTTTTGCCATCTATTCGTCGTTGGGAGTTCTGGAGCCTGTGAACATCTGGTACGGGGTGATCGCCGAACTGCTGCTGATCTGGGCATTACGCCCCAACATCAAAAAGCTGCTGTCAGGCAAGGAACGTGTGGTGAAATTCAGCCTGAACGGGTGGCTGAGGGCAAAGCGAGAAGCACAGGCACAAACCAATAAATAAGACGATGGTCATCCTGCGGATGACCATCTCTTTCAATTCTGCATCTGCTGGAGCAGCGCCCGCAGATTCCGCTGATGGAGAGTCTGTGCGAGCCCGCCCAGATAGACACGACTTTTTCCGCACTCCTCGATCGTGATTTCATCCAAGAGCTCGGCCGCGTTCTTACGCCGCGAGGCAGCCTTCACCGACTTCTTGATCGCCGCCAGGTAGTTCAGGTTTTCCTTCACCGCGGCATCGATCTCGCCGCGCAGGATAATATCGCCGTGCCCCTGCACGATGTTCTCCAGACCCATGCGCCCAACGCGCTTGATGGAGCTCATGATCTCATCGATATCGCCATCCACGATATAAGGAAGGGGCATGAAGGAATCACCGGCAAAGAGGATGCGATCCTCTTCGACAAGCACGGCGATACCATCCGGGCTGTGACCCACCGCTGACGAGATAATCAGATTTTTCTTACCCACCCGCAGCGTCACGTCACCTTCCGTGAAGGTAATGTGGGGCAGGACAATCTTTACCTGCCGCAGGGCAGGGTTTTGCTTTTGTGCCGACTCCAGAGAGGGGATGCCACGCTCGATCAGAAAATCGCGGCAGCGGGCATGCGCGATCACTGTCGCGCCCGGAAAAAAACAATTGCCCCACGCATGGTCGGCATGGTAATGCGTGTTGATCACATACCGGACCGGGACATTCAGTTCATGTTCGATGAATTCTCGGATACTCAGTGTCTCGTCGGGCAACGCCAGGGTATCGATCACCACCGCCCACTGGGGACCTGCCACCACACCCGCTGTTACTTGAGCATAGATTTCACTTTGAAACCAGAAGACATTTTCGGAGACTCGCTCTCGATGCATTCGTAAGACCCTTTGTGAATTTTTTCTATTGATAGCACAAATAAGGGTGAAAATCAAGTTGATTAGACAAATTTAAGGATTTGCTCACAATTTCGTAAACTGTTTCTGCGCCCCGACTTGCCTGCCAAGTTCCAGCGTGATACACTCTATCCGTATTGCCGCTTTGTGAGGCGCTACGCTTGTGAAATATGACCCAAAGCCTGTTGATCGTTAGTGCGGATACCACGTTTGCGCAAATCCTGCTCCATGGGCTGGAGCAGGAGGGTTACCGCGTCTCCATCACCAAAGGGAAGGGCGAGGCCGTTGTGCGCGCCGATGAGATCAATGCTCCCCTTGCCTTCCTTGACATGGATATGGGCTACCGGGCGGTGCTCGAGACCGGCCAGGTGCTGCGTATGCTCAAGCCCGAAATCAGGCTGATCGTATTTGCCCGAGAGAACACCGCGCCTGCGCTCGACGAGCTCCAACCCTGGATGTTCTCGCACAAGCCTTACTACCTTCCGGAAATCCTGAACATGATCAATGATCCATCCGCTTACATTTCCAGGTCCCCAAATCGACCTGCGTCCCACCCGAGAGTGGAGATGTCCGACCCGGCATTGCCCTGGCTTACAGATGCCACAAAAGCCGCGCAACACCTCACGCGGCTGACCCTCGAGTCGTCGGCGCAGGCGGCTTTGATCACCCGCGGCGATGCTTTATGGGCCTATGCCGGTCAGCTCTCCCAGGGAGCTGCGAAGGAACTGGCGGTCACGGTCACGCGTCACTGGGATGGGCAGAAGGGCAGCGACCTGCTGCGCTTTGTCCGTCTGGAGGCGACCAAGGCAGAGCACATGCTGTACGCCACGCGGCTCGCGGATGAAGTGGTGCTGGCGCTGGTCTTCGATGCAGAGACGCCCTTCAGCACCATCCGCTCACAGGCGGGGCAGCTGGTTAACCGTCTCTCCACGCAAAGCCCCGAGGTGCAGGAGCCGCCCGTGGAGCAGCGACCGCTTCCAGCTACGTACGATGCGCCGACCGAGCGTTGGGAGGACGACAACAGCCTCGACACGGATATGCCCAGCATCGCAGAGATTCTCTCCGATGTGCCTCCCCCTCGCCCGGAGCCTCGTGTGCGAGCCATCGAGGAAGAAGACTTCTACGAACAACCAGCCACGACACGCTCGCCCCAGTATAGCCGTGAAAGCTCACCTGCCGTCCGTGCCCAGGATTTGATGCTTTCCAACCAGGATCAGGCGCAGACCGTCGAGCACGTGGTAGAAGACTTCGACGCGACCATCCCCTCGCAATCCCGCCGACGCCCCGAAACGCCCATCCGCAAGCCCCGACCCGGCGAGCTGGATGAGACCCGCCCCCACTCGATCACGGAAGTGGCAGGACGGGTGATGCTCGAACCGATCTCGCCCGGCCTCTATAACCTGACCTATGCCTGCCTGCTGGTGCCGCGCTTTAGCTCGCATTACCTCACCGGCGATATCGCGGACCGGCTATCTGAGTGGCTGCCGCAGATCTGCATCGCTTTCGGCTGGCGCCTTGAATACCTGGCGGTGCGTCCGGAATATGTGCAGTGGGTGCTGAATGTGCCTCCAGCCGTTTCCCCCGGCTATCTGATGCGGATCGTGCGCCAGCAAACTTCGGTGAAGATCTTCACCGAGTTCAGCCGCCTGAAAAAGGAAAACCCCTCCGGCGATTTCTGGGCGCCGGGCTACCTGATCATGGGCGGCACCCAGCCACATCCGCCGCAGTTGGTGCAGGATTACATCAAACAGACCCGCACCCGCCAGGGCTACTCGCAACAGAGGCGCTGATTCATCGCGCTGACACACCTGCACTGCATCCGCACGATTTGCCAAGCAAATCGGGTGCACACTTGCCCCGAGTGCACACCTGCCACCTGCCCCGCACAGTATGATTGTGCGGGGTGCGCGGTCGGTGCCAGGGAGTGCCGGGGAGTGTCGTGCCCGCAGTCGCAAAGCATCTTACAAGTGAGCGCGGAGTATAATAACTCCGCGTTACTATTTAATATACTGGAACCCAAAACATGCCTTCAACCCTTTACCTGATTGACGGACACGCACTCGCATATCGCATGTACTTTGCACTGACTGCTGGCGGCAGCAGCACGCGCTGGCAGACCTCCAAAGGCGAACCCACCGCGGGCACCTACGGCTTTGCCCGCGAGCTTCTCCGGATCATCGAGCAGGAAAGACCCGATTACATCGCCGTCGCCTTCGATACCGGCAAGACCTTCCGCGACCAGATCTTCCCCGCCTACAAGGGCACGCGCGCCAAGATGCCCGATGACCTGTCACCCCAGATGAAGCGCATCCGCGAGCTGGTGGATGCATTCAACATCCCGCGCCTGGAAATGGAGGGCTTCGAAGCCGACGATGTGCTCGGCTCCATCGCCCGGACCGCGGCGCAGCAGGATCTGGGCGTCAAGATCATCACGGGCGACCGGGACCTCCTGCAGCTGGTCAATGAGCGCACCACGGTCTACCTGGCAGGCGATGACCAGAACTACATCACCGACGAAGACGTGGTAAAGAAGCTGGGCGTGCCTCCGGCCCAGGTCGTGGATTACAAGGCGCTGGTTGGCGACAAGTCCGATAACATCCCGGGCGTTTCGGGCATCGGCGAAAAGACAGCCATTGCCCTGCTCCAGAAGTTCGGGTCCCTCGAGAATATTTATCGAAATCTCGATCAGGTGGAGAAGCGCTGGGTGACCAAGCTCGCCCAGAACCGGGAGATCGCGTTCATGAGCAGGGACCTGGCACAGATCAAGACCGATCTCAACATCAAGCTGGACCTGGACCACGCCAGAGCACAGGAGATCGACATCCCGGCGCTTGAAAACCTCTTCAGGGAACTGGAATTCCGCTCGCTCCTCAAGACCCTCGAGCGGCTTAGTGGGCAGGAATCAACCGCGGGTTCCCCTTCTGCTCCTCTCAAACCTGGTCAGCAGATGTCCATGTTCGCGAACGAGCAGGCGATCGTGTACACGCCTGCGACGGACCTGAATATTGAAGTCAAGGTGGTCGACAGCAGCGAAAAGCTCGCCGACCTGGTCAACGAGCTGGGTAAAGCAGAGGTGATCTCTTTCGATACGGAGACGACCTCCACCGAAGAGATGCGTGCCGATATCGTCGGCATCTCGCTGGCGATCCGGGAAGGGGAAGGCTACTACATTCCTGTCGGTCACAGCGCAGGGACAAACCTGCCGCTGGAACAGGTGTTGGCGGCTCTCAAGGGACCCATGACCGATCCCAGGATCGGCAAGATCGCCCACAACGCCAAATACGATTACATCGTCCTGGCAAAGAACGGATTGCGAGTCTCGCCGCTGACATTTGACACCATGCTGGCGGAGTTTATTGTGGACCCTGCATCACACAACCTGGGGTTGAAGAACCTTGCCTTTGTCAAGCTTGGCGAGGAGATGACCCACATCGAAGACCTGATCGGCAAGGGCAAGAAACAGATCACCATGGCGGAGGTGCCGATCGACTCCGCGGCGCCCTACGCGGTCGCAGATGCCGAGGTCACGTTACGCCTGCTGCCCGTCGAGAAGCAGGACCTGCAGCGCGTCAACGGCGAGAAGCTGCTCTACGAGATCGACCTGCCGCTCACGCCCGTCCTGGCGGATATGGAGATGGCAGGCATTGCCCTGGATATTCCCTTCTTTCAGGAAACGGGCAAACGGCTGGAACAACGCCTGGCTGAGATCGAGAAGCAGGTCTATGAAGCGGTTGGCAAGCCCTTCAACATCAACTCCACCCAGCAGCTCTCGGACGTGCTGTTCAACCGGCTCGGGCTCGAGCCCCCCGACCGCGGCAACAAGACCGCCAGCGGTCACTTCTCTACCTCCGCGGGTGTGCTCGACCTGTTGCGCGGCAAACATCCCGTCGTGGACCAGGTGCTGGAGCATCGCGAGCTGTCGAAGCTCAAGTCGACGTACGTGGATGCACTGCAAGCAGCCATCAACTCGGAGACGGGTTGTGTCCATACGTCGTACAGCCAGATCGGCGCGGTGACGGGCAGGTTATCCTCCTCCAACCCGAACCTGCAGAACATCCCGATCCGCAGCGAGGAGGGTCGCCGTCTGCGAAACGGCTTCGTCGCAGGTAAAGGCAATGTCTTGCTCTCGGCGGACTACTCGCAGATCGAGCTGCGCATCGTGGCGCACATGGCGCAGGATGAGAGCATGCTGGCAGCCTTCCGCGCCGGCGAGGATATCCACGCCACCACCGCGGCGGCCATCTACGGCATTCGCCCAGACGAGGTTACCTCGCGTATGCGGCGCATCGCGAAAGGCGTGAACTTCGGACTGATCTATGGCATGTCGGTGTTTGGTCTGACGCGCTACACGGAATTAACGCTGGCAGAAGCAGAGACCTTTGTAAAGACGTATTTCCAGAAGTTCCCGGGTGTCAAACGCTATCTGGATGGCATCCGCAAGCTGGCGGCGCAGCAGGGCTATGTGGAGACATTACTCGGACGCCGGCGCTATTTCCCGGCTCTGCAGAGCAAAGCCAACGTGCAGGTCAAGAATCGGGAGGAGCGCGAAGCCATCAATGCACCGGTGCAGGGCACCGCGGCAGATATCATGAAGATCGCCATGCTCAAAGTCCCGTTGGCTTTGCAAGAAGCCGGCCTCAGAGCCCGCATGCTTCTGCAAGTGCACGATGAGCTCGTGCTCGAATGCCCGGAGGAGGAAGTCAGAGAGGCAGCACGCGTCGTACAGGAGACGATGGCAAACGCCTATCCTCTGAGCATCCCCCTCTCTACAGACGCGCGCTACGGACCCAACTGGGGCGATATGAAGCCCATTGCGTAGGTCACGCTCGGCGCATGCCGTATGGAGCGCCCTGGTGAGGGCAGCGTGCCAGTTTCATGAAAGTGGCTCTCCAGGAATTGCCGTGGCGGATCCCCAGATCAGGCACACCTTCATGGGAGATGCTGGAGAACCATAAGAATAAACCTTTTGTAGGGGTAACCCGAAATCCCCCTACGTTATAATTACAGCTACCAACCATGCCCGGACGAGAAGATATCTTCCACAAAGCAATGAACGAGGGCCACTCCGCTGCCTGGGACCAGGAATGGGGCAAGGCAGCCGC
>DAITPI010000038.1:0-17353 GCA_036833655.1 Anaerolineales bacterium
CCCACCCAAACGGTGACGACCCAGACCAATCATTTCTTTGCGGCTTTGTGCGGTTATATCAAACTCGAACTGCTCAAAGGCGACACCAAACTCAATCATTTTGCTCTCAAGTCCAAGCTCTACTTGCGCGCTATTCAATCTGCCTTTGCCGCTTTGCGCGAACTCAATCCCGTTCAACTGGCTGCGTAAGGTGAGTTAAGTACTCTTTTCAGTTGCCTCGGCAGGGCAAGCGTATAATTTCCCGAATATCACCAAATTGGTGGCAATCGAGTTTTAGAAAAGGAGTCTTTTGGCATGAATAGAACCAATCGTCTTATCGTTTTCTTCCTTCTGACAATTATGATGCTTTCCATGTCCACGGTCGCTCTTGCCAAGGAGCTGAGCCTGCTGACGATCGCCGGTCCCGGCATCAAGAGCGAGCTGGGCTTGCGCGATCAAAAGCTCATGACCACGCTGGAAGCATCCGGCTTCTTCGACCAGACCGGGCTTGTGTTGCCACCGCCGAACCTCAATAAGCAAGCCGGCTATACCGTCACTGCTTACCTGAACCTGGACGGTCAGGTGCTGCCTTATGTGGAAATGGTCTATTACGCGGCCGACCAGGGCAAGCCCGGCTATGTTCACTTCACGGGGCGCCTGGCGGGCGAAGCCCTGCAGCCGGTGGATGAATGGCGCATACTGACCCGCAACGCCGATAACACGTTCCGCGGCTTGATGAGCGCTCACGACATCGTACTGCAGCCCGCCCTGATCACGGTCCCGGCTGCCGCTCTCGCCAGTGAACCGGTCACCCTGGCGGCTCCGCCGGTAGGAGCCTCTCACATCATCGTGGCGACATTGGCAGCGATGCTGCTTCTCGCGGGCGCTGGAATGAGCCTGAAACGAAGCGCTGTGGACCGGCAGACCTTCTAGTCAACCGAGGTTCGATACCAAACACCCTCTCCCGCGACGCGTGAAGAGGGTGTTCGTTTTCCTACTCGGTACAGCACTATTTTGTGGACAGGGCATCCTCCAGCGGCGTATCGTTGATAAAGACAGCGACATCGTTTACCGTGGAGAATTGCAGGGCAGTCTGCTCGATCTGCGCCTGGAGGCGCGGCGCGTCACAGGTGCCGCCCAGCATCAGCCTTCCCGTCAGATGGATGACGGCTTTCCCCTGCTGGATGCTTACCGCCGAGACTTGCAGGTCCGACTGGTACAGGGCATTGTAAAGACCCGACTCTCCATAGTACTGCTGTTTTGCGGAGAGAAGCTTTTCCAGCGCCGCCCGCAGGACTCCCTGCGTGGGAGGGATGCTGACCGTAACCGGGATGGCGCTATCGCCGCATCCGACGGGCGTGCCCGATGCTCCGTTATCTTCCAGGGCGATCAGGACGATCTGGACCGTTTGCTCGCCTACGCTGGCTGCCGTGGATGTCGGCGGGACGGGCTGGGGCTGGGTTGCCGTGGGGATGAAAAGCGTAGCCGAGGGGACCGCCGGGGTGGCCGTCGGGTTGACGGGTGCGGTCGTCGACGCGGGGACGATTGCCGTGGCGGTTGGGACGATCACTGTGTTCGCTGGTACAGCCGTCGGGCTCGGCAAGACCCGGATGTCCAATTGCCCGCAGCCAGCCAGCATGCTCGCCGCAACCAGGATCAGGAGTTGGTTCACTCTCATAGCGCCTCCGTTCAGAAACTTGATCTCGTTTTATTCTATAGAATGCCTGTCACTGCCATGTTTCAGGGAGGTCACAATCCTGTAACACGGCTGCCGACCTTAGAGAAAGAACTCAGGGCTGAACAGCAAGTAGTTCGCGAACCTGCCAAAGGGCTGATTGCTCATGAAGATCGCCGAGAACGAATCGATCTGATATTTGCGCTCGACAAAATAACGGATCGCTTTCTCATTCATGAGCGGCGCCTCGGCGCCAAACTCCCTGCCCTGCTCTGCCATCTGTGTCTCTGCATGAGCCAGCACAGCCGGGAAATCATCCGGATCCAGCAGGGCAAAGGGACCACTGCTCGAACCGACATAACCATAGCCAACAACTCTTCCTCCGCGTTTGTAGACATAACCATCACGGGTGGTGGCAATCCAACGGTGAAGATGTCCACGGGTATGCTGAAGGATCTCCCCGTCGATACGATCGATCTCCGGCAGATCGGTCTCCAATTGTAGACGCTCGATCTGGAGATCGGTGTCAACATGCACCTTTTCGGCCCTGCGATAGAAATACTTGAGTGGGAAACGCCCGTAAACGCCCAGCTTCAGGTAACGATAAAGTGCGCGTTCGTCCAGGGTGGCGATGATGGTGCGGTAGCGCGCCTTGCCCGGCGGAAACGCGCGCCGCAGGAGCTCGCCTCCCACCCCGGCCGATTGCTGCAGCGGTGAGACGAAGAACTCGGTCAGCTCCTGCACGCCATCATGCTCGATCGAGCGCGCATAGCCGATGATCTCGCCATCGCTCTCCGCGACCCAGAACTGGGCCGCGTTCTCTGTCAAGAAATCAAACATGGATTTGCGTTCTCTCCATAGAGATTCGATCACCTCCGGATCATTGCCGCCTGTGATTGCCATAACATTCATTCTCTCGCTGTAATCCATGATCGTTCGCACGAATATTTGAAAAACTGCGTGCGAGTCTTCCAGTGTGCCTTTTCGATAGGTAATGGACATGCTCCTGCTCCTCTCGGATATTTTTATCATCGAATGTTACCTGGTAGTTCGATTGGACTACACAGGCAGATTCGAATCTCTTGAACGAAAAATCTTACGTATTCCTACAAAGACCAAAAGCGGCATTTCTATATATCTATGTTAACAAATCGTCAAAGTGAGTGTAAAATAACATTCATCTTATTTCCCCGCCGCCCCGCTCGCGCGGTATTCTCCACAACTCGGCGGGTACCTCGACTCTAAGGAGACCTCCATGTTTCACACCATTATCATCGTTGGCAATGTCGGCAAAGACCCGGAAATGCGCTATACACCCTCGGGGCAAGCCGTTACCTCCTTCTCGGTTGCCACCAACCGCCAGTATACAACCGGCAGTGGCGAACAGGTCAAGGAGACGATCTGGTTCCGCATCACCACGTGGGGCAAACAGGCTGAGATCTGCAACCAGTTTCTGAAGAAGGGATCGAAAGTCCTGATCGAAGGACGTTTGACCCCCGACAAAGCCACCGGTGGACCGCGTACGTACACCAAGACCGATGGCACGGCCGGCGCCTCGTTCGACGTGACTGCCGGCACGGTCCGATTCCTGTCCTCGCGCGGCGAGGGTCCAGGCGAGGGACCGATGATGGGCGGCATGGAGAGCGCGGAGATTCCGGCCGAGGACGATATTCCGTTCTAGTCCAGCACACGCTGGCTGCACCTTCCTTCGGAAATCTGCCGGACCCATGGATCTGTTCCAGAGACAGGAGAAACGATGACCACACCGCCTCAACCATCCGGACCGAAGATTCAGGTCCCTGAAGGAATGGAGCCTGCCTACACCAACCTGGCGCGGATCTCGCATTCGCCAGCCGATATCGTGATCGACTTTGCCCACATCCTGCCCGGTGAGACAACGGCGAACATCCGCTCCCGTGTGGTCATGAGCCCGCTCAGTGCCAAGCTGCTTTTGCGGGCGCTCCATGAGAATATCGCACGTTACGAGTCGGCTTTCGGTGAGATCGCTGTGCCCAGCAACAGCTCGCTGGCTGAAAGTCTCTTCCGACCCCATCCACCCGAGCCGCCAAAGGAGTAATCCTTATTAGCGTCCGTTTTTTTATTGATTGAGAGACAGGCAAGAGTGAATCATGTACAAACTCGAAAGTATTGCTGAACGTATCCGCCAGAACTTCGACGTGCGGACCTCGAAGCGGGATGAGGCGCTCACACAGGCGCGCCATCTGACACGCGCCTGCTCGCTAGCCATCCGGGCAGTGCACAGGGATGACATGGAGGCAATGGAAGCAAGCCTGGCAGAAGCACAAAATCTGGCGGATAAATTGCGTGATGACCTGCGCGTACATCCTGAGCTGTTCTATGCGGGATATACTCAGGACTCCCTCAAGGAATTTGTAGAGGCGAATATCACCTGCGCCTTGATTCAAAACAAGGCGCTTCAGACGCCCGAAGAGCTGGGCGTAGAAGACGCGACGTATCTGAACGGCCTGGCAGAAGTGGTCGGTGAGCTGCGCCGGCGCACCCTGGATATCCTGCGGTCGGGATATTCTGCGGAAGCGGAACGCCTGCTTGGTCATATGGATGACATTTACGCGGTCCTGGTGACCATGGACTTTCCCGATGCCATTACAAACGGCCTGCGCCGGCAGACCGATCTGGCGCGCGGCATCATCGAAAAGACTCGCGGCGATGTGACATTTAGCCTGCGCTCCAAGCATCTAGCGGAGGCGATCCAAAGCTTGAGCAGCCAACTCGCTGGCGAGCAGGTGGACGCGGAAGGCAACGGCAGCTTATCCATCCCGATAAGCCAGGATGACTGAGGATGGCACGCGCGGGGCGTAGATATCCGCTCATCGTTTACCGACATCTACTCAACCGCTGGTGGCCAGCCATGCTCGCCATAGGACTGGGCATGTTTGCACTGGCGTACAGCGAATACATTCAGCCGCTCGGGCCCTTCCTGCCCTGGCGCTGGCAGCTCTTCGCGACGATCGGGGCTATGGCAGTTCTAATGGGCGTTTTCTTCTGGGTTGCTCGATTCTTTGCTTACGTACAGCCGTATCCCAATTATCTCAAGCTTGTCACACCGTTCATGCGGATCAATATTTCCTACAAGCGCATCCGCAAGACGACGACCACGGAGATGCGCTCGCTTTTCCCCTATAAAAGCATGTCGTTCTGGGTTAAGGAGATCTTCTCGCCGCTCGCGACGAAAACGGCGCTGGTCGTGGAGCTAACGGCCTATCCCGTTTCGCCCACGGTGCTGCGTCTCTTCCTGTACCGGTTCTTCTTCAAAGATAAGACCCCGCACCTGGTTCTCCTCGTGAAGGATTGGATGGCTCTCAGCTCGGAGCTGGAGAGCATGCGCTCGGGGGTTGACCTGACGCCCACGCAGCAACGGCAGCGAAACTCCATTCTCAACCGGTTGCCTCAAAAATGAAGATTTACTTTGCCTGTTCGATCACCGGGGGACGTGAGTTCGAAGCAGTGTACCAGACCATCGTCCGCGCGCTGGTGGAGGACCAGCACGTGGTATCGACCGCGCACCTGGTGGAAACTGGCGTCGCGGCGCTCGAGGCCGGGATCGAGCCGCGGGAGGTCTACGCCCGTGACGTTGACTGGATCCGCGATTGCGATGTTTTGATCGCGGAGGTCAGTGTGCCCTCACATGGTGTGGGCTATGAAATCGGTTTTTCGCTGGCGCTCGGGAAGCCGGTCCTGGCACTGTATCAGGATGGCAGGAAGGTCTCGAAAATGATCAGCGGGAATCCGGAGCCAAACCTTGCCGTAAAGTGCTATTCAAGCACTGAGGAAGCCTTGGTCGAGATCAGAAATTTCCTCAATAAGCATAAACTTTGTTTGTGAAATAAGTCACCAACTATCGGTTACATTCTACGATGGCTGAAACCACATCTATCGACTATCATAATGGCGGAGACGGAACAAAGACACCTCCAAATGCTCCTCACTGTCTCCTCCTTTGGCGAAAGCCTCCGCTGACGATCCAACATCTCAGCGGAGGCATTTTTTAACCTCATTGATATTATCGCAAGCGATAGGCCGATCAGGCTCTCTTGGAGGTGTACACAGGCTCTGCGACCACCGGCAGAACGACAAAGAAGGAGCTGCCCTTCCCCAGGGTCGACTCGACCCAGATGCGGCCCTGATGATTTTCCACAATATTCTTGACAATGGCAAGCCCCAAGCCAGATCCCTCGACATCCGTGTTGATATTGGTCGCTCGATAGAACTTGTCGAAGATGTGCGGTTGGTCTGCCGGGGGAATTCCAGGTCCCTGATCCGTGACCTCCAGGATCACCTGGTTCCCTTCCGCTCGAATAGCGACATAGACTTCGCTATCATCGTGCGAATACTTAATGGCATTGCCGATCATGTTGTCGAGCACCTGACGCAGCCGGATGGGGTTGGCACGCAGAGCCGGTAGCGCGGGGGCAATGTTCGTCTTGAGAGTGATGTGCTTTGCTTCCAGCTGCCCATGCAGCATATCGATCGTGTAGCGAAGGATCCCCTCGAGCTGGACCAGCTCGCGGCGCGTATCGACTCCCGCCTCAATGCTCTCGATATCCAACAGGTCATTGATCAAGGCCGTGATATGCTGAATGCTGTCCTGGATGCGGCTGAGAAAGTCCCGCTGCTGGTCGGTGAGCGGACCGGCGCGCTCCATGAGCTCGGTATAGCCAACTACCGAGGTGAGCGGGGAACGCAGATCGTGGGAGACGGTATGGACAAACTCCCGTCGTACCCGATCCACTTCCTTTAAGTACGTCACATCCTGCATGGTGAAGGCAAAGCCCACCTCATGGATCGGTACGAACTGGGCATTGCCAACTCTGCCATCCGGGAAATTGATTTCATGGTACTGGTAAGGATCGTGATTATCCGGCCGTGCAAGCAGCGAGTAAACATCGGTATGCTGGATCACATCGAACACTGGCTTGCCGATCGCGGACTTCGAGTCGATGCCGAATGCCCGGCACATAGCAGGGTTCACGAGCATAACGACGTGCTGCGGACTCAGGATCATGACACAATCCCGAATATTGTTGAAGACAGCCTCCAGACGCGCATGCTCCGCCTCGGAATTCTGGGCACGCTTCTCCAAGGACGCGGTGGTGCGGTGGACTTCCCTGCGGAGCCAGTCGCCGACATGGTGGGCATTCTTGAGGCTACTCTCCACTGCGTCGACAATGTCATCTGTCCGCAGAGGCGGGGTCAGGCACCCGCTGAGTCCCAAGCGAAAAACGCCCCTGATTAAATCTGCATCCAATTTTTCGGCATAAATGAGGAAGGGAAGCGTCGGAAAACGGACCTTTAACTCGCTGGCAATCCGCAGACCGTCATGCCCATGGAATCGCTCCCCGATCAACAAGAGCGAAGGCGTGCTCTCTTTCAGGATTTTCCCCAGTGACTGCAAATCGCTGGCAACGGCAGTTTCATATTTGACTGCCCGTAAGACGCGATCCATTAAATTCAGGATAGAGGGTTCTTCTAATGCCAGCAGGATGAGGTCAGGTTTGGGCATAAACGCGATGGAGAAATTTTACTTCTTTTTTGACGGGCGGTGAACGGGAGGGGTCGTCTTTTCCGCGGCACGGCCTAGGCGTTGTAACGCCGCGTGGGTGGTCTGCAGTGCCTGGCGTTGCTCGTCTGTAAGGGGACCCGGATTCTCTGTTAGCATCAGATCGATGGGATAGATCGCGGTCTGGAGATCCTCCGCCATGGAGCTTCGCAAGGACTCCAGCAGAGCATTCTGCTGCTTCATGCTCAGCTTGCTTGCCTGCGCAGAGGTACTCAAGGCAAGGAACAGGCGGGCATTCACCAGCGAGATCGCCGCATAATTGGCAACTGCTTCTAGCAGGGTCTGTTCCATCCTCTCGAAGGGACGCGCCTCTCTACGCACCGCCACCAGCATACCGACGACTTCCTTCTGCACTTTGACCGGGATCGCGCAGGCTGACTTCCCCAGGTTGGCGATCCGGAATTTCAAGAGCGGATCCCCCGCGATGGCTAAGGTCTCGCCGGAGAGGGCAACCAGGCCACTCATGCCATCGTCGAGCGGCATATTCATTTTTCTGGACCAGACTTCGGGCAAGCCACGCTGGGCGGTCAGCAAAAAGGATTTGTTTTCCTCCTCGCGTACGAGCAACCAGGCCATACTCGCGTCCCCCACCTGTGCAGCCCCATCCACGATCTTTTGGAACAATACCTGGTGATCATTGATCGAAACGACTGCCCTTCCGATATTGATGAGGGCAGTCAATTCACGCACCTTGCGCTGCAGTTCATGATTCGTCTCGCTGAGCTTCAGGTCCAGGCGCTGGCGGTCCCGGAGCTCGTGCACCCGGCCCAGCACCCGTTCCACAGCGGAGAGCACTTCGGCATCGCGCGCAGGCCACAAAATGTAATCGGCAGCGCCCAGCCGAAAGGCCTGGATGATGTCCTGCTCCTGACCCTTGTTCGCGATCACCATCAGGGGCATATTCATGCCCTGGGAAGAGAGAGCCACCAGCATATCCTTCGCGCTCAGACCCGGAAGGTTTAAGTCTGCAATGATCAGATCCGGCGGCGTCTGGAACGCCTGCTTGATCGCCGCAGAGGAGTCACCTGCCACATCGACGGTATAGCCCACGGAACTGAGCACCTGGCGAGCAATCAAATCGCTGATTTCAGGGTCGTTTTCAACCAGTAGTATGCGGTCCCCGGCAGAAGCCATGGATTCACTCTCTTAATAGGGTATTCGTTCGGTCATTGTAACACCCTTTATTCCAAAATTGCTTCGCAGCGGAGGCGACGTGCTATACTAGCAAAATAAGGGCTTTCTTACCTTTTTCAACCGAATAAAGCCACGATGAGCTTTAGAGATTTCAAACGTGAATTTGAGCCAAGGATCCTGCTGCCCAGCCTGACCGCCGGGTTAATCGCCGCCATTATCAGTATCAGCCTGGAGATATCGCTGGCTGCCCTGATCTTTTCGGGAGACCTGAGACAATTTCTGGGAGCGGGAATCGGATTGATGTTGTTCGGGGCATTTGCCATGGGGATCGCAATCGCCCTGACCTCCTCTCTGCCTGGCATGATCGGTTTTCCGCAGGATACGCCGGCTGCCATCCTGGCTCTGGTTACAGCCAGTATCGCGGCCAGCATGCGCGGTTCAGACCGGGAAGCGCTCTACGCAACGGCTGTTGCGGCGATCTCGATCACCTCCCTGCTCACGGCGGCTTGCTTTCTGTTGCTCGGCTGGTTCAAGTCAAGTGGCTTTGTGCGCTACATCCCGTATCCCGTAGTGGGTGGATTTCTGGCGGGCACCGGGTGGTTGTTGAGCCTGGGCGCCCTGACTGTCATGACGGATATGTCGCTGGCAGTATCCAACCTGCCCCAGATATTCAGCAGAGACAAATTGATCAGCTGGGTTCCTGGCATCATCTTCGGCCTGGCGTTGCTGCTGATGCTCCGGCGCTCAAATCATTTTTTGATCACGCCCGGCGCTGTCATCGTGGCAACAATGCTTTTCTATGTCTTTCTCATGATCGCAGGCATATCTGTGCCAGAAGCTTCGGCGCGCGGCTGGCTGCTGGGACCTTTCCCTTCGGGGGATCTGTACCAGCCTCTCAGCCCCTCCATGTTTGGACTGATCGACTGGCAGGTGATCTTTCGGAACGTCGACAAGATCGCCACCATTATAGTACTGAGCATCGTCTCGCTCCTTTTGAACGCCAGCGCCCTCGAGGTAACGGTGAAACAAGATATCGACCTGAACCGGGAGCTGCAGGCGGCTGGCTGGGCAAACCTCGCAGGCGGGCTCGGGGGCAGCCCGGTGGGGTATCAAGTGCTCGGCATGTCCGCGCTGGCATACCACCTCGGCGCCCGGAGCCGGCTCGTGAATTTGATCTCGGGCCTGGTGTGCGGTGTCGCCCTGTTCTTCGGCGCGTCGCTGATCTCCTATTTCCCAAAGCTCGTGCTGGGAGGCATGCTCTTTTACCTGGGCTTAGCGTTTTTGGTGGAGTGGCTGATCGACTCGCGGCGCTCCCTGCCTCTCTCCGATTATTTGCTGGTCTGGGTGATCCTGATCATCATAGCGGTGGTCGGATTTCTGCAAGGCATTATCGCCGGGATCTTGATCGCGGCGATTCTGTTTGTCATCAGCTACAGTCGTATCAATGCCATTAAAACCATCCTCGACGGTTCCATTTACCGCAGCAAGGTGGACCGACCTCGGCTACACCGGGATATTCTTCAGCGGAAGGGCACAGAGATCTACATCCTGCGCTTACAAGGATATATTTTCTTCGGGACGATCGAGAGCATTCTGGAGAAAATCCGTCTGCGCCTGACTGATACAACCCAGCAGCCATTCAAGTTCCTGATCATCGATTTCCACCGCGTTCCCCGACTGGACTCGTCTGCCGTATTTGGCATTACACGGCTGAAGCAAATGACCCGGGCAAACAATATTCTGATGGTCTGGACCGAGGCCTCGCCAGATATCGTCCACCAGCTGGAACGCGGCGGCTTGATGGATAAAGCCGATGAGAGCTTCGTTATCATGCCATCCCTGGATCAGGGTGTGGAGTGGTGTGAGAATCGGATCCTCGCCGAGGAAGGCATGGCAGACCTGACCGGTTTTACCGAGCGCGTAGAGACTCAGCTCATGCGCCTGATGCCCGGCATTCAGGGCATTGAACGCTTGATGGGTTATCTCGAGCGCCGGAAGGTCGAAGCAGGCGAGTATCTCATGAAACAGAACGAACCCTCCGACGAAATGTATTTTGTCGAGTCGGGTCTGGTCTCGGTAGAGCTGGAGCTGCCTCAGCAGAAGCGCTTGCGCATTCGCAGTATCCGGGGGGGAGCAACGGTAGGCGAGATGGGGATCTACCTGGGAGGCTTGCGGACGGCATCAGTGGTGGCATCTAGCCCGAGCGTGGTCTACCGGCTCTCGCGGCAGGCGTTGGAGGAAATGCGCGAGCGAGACCCCCAGATCGCGGCGCTGTTCCACGAATGGATCGCCCGTCTGCTCGCCGAGCGCGTGGCAGAAAATAACCGGATGTTCGAAGCGTTAATGGATTAGGGGTTTACGGTCGGATGCTTAGAGTTTGAAGGTTGCAGTTTGAAGACAGGACGCGATTGACCGGTAACGATGCCACGGTGGTTCTCGACCGGCTTGACCGGTCCGAACGGAGCCAGGGCCTGCTGCTGTTCCAAGGAGAGTGCTCCCAGCTGGCGAAGGATCTCGAGGGTCACCGCCGGGCGGACGCGCGTGCTGTGGGCGAGGTGGATATCCATGCGTGAAGCATCTCCATCGGCGACCTTGAGGGCGATCCCAATCCCCGGCGAGTCCGGGCTCAGAATCCCGGGCAGGAGACCAACGATCTGGTAGCCCTCAGCGCCGCGCTTGCACACGACCTGTCCTTCCCCGACTCGCATCAGTTGCTCATCAAACTCGCCATATGCACTGACCATCTCGGGATGCGTCGTCATGGCCGAGGTGATCTTACGGCATGCGGATGCACGCGTCTCGGAAAGCTGACGCGGGTCGCACAGGCGCGCCATCGCGAACGCTGCATTGTAGAGAGGGACAGCAAAGTTGGGCGCGGAGCAACCGTCGGTGCCCAGCTCGATCTCGTGGACAGCCAGGCCACACATCTCGGCAAACGTGGCGAGGATCTCCTGCTGGATCGGATGGCCGATGTCGAGATAATCGTCCAGCGGCAGGTCACGCATCTTTGCATAAGCCAGCATGGCGGTGTGCTTGCCGGAGCAATTATTCTGGTTCTGGCCTGGCGGCTGATTCGCGATAATCAGGGATTTGAAGGCCTCCACATCCCCGGGCATGTGAACGCCGCACTGCAGGTAACTTTCGTCGACGCCGATCTTCTCCTGAATGCCCGCCACCGTTCTGACATGCAGATCACTGCCTTCATGCGAGGCGCACGCAATAGCCAGCTCGCGCGGCATGAAGCCAAAGTACTCCACACCGCCATGCTCCACAAAAGGCAATACCTGGAAGGGCTTGGCGCTCGAGCGTAAAAAGGCGACCGTGTTCGGGTCGCCGTAGGAGGAGATCAACTCGCCGCCTGCATCTACCACGGCGATCGAGCCATGATGAACGGATTCCACCATGTGCCCCCGCGTCACTTCAAAAAGCGGCGCGGCGGTCACTGCTCATCCAGGACTTGGCGTGAAGCTGCCTGGTAATGACGCACATAATAGTGATTGAGCCCGTAGCGCAGCCGATGACCGTACTGCTTTTGCCGTGCAGAAGGAACTTTAAAATCCTTGAGAAGCTGCTCGGCGAGCCTATCAATCAAGACCAGCGGAGACTTTTTGCCCGCCAGTTTTTCCACCCTGTCATGAATTCGCTTCAGGATTTCGGCCTGCGTGCGCACAACCTGTGCTGTGACCACTCCGCCGCGGCCGCTCACGATCGTAAAACCCTTGTATTCGTTTTCCTGCAGGATCTTAAGCGACTCGATCCATTCAGGCAGGCTGGCATATGCCAGGAAAGGCGGCTGACCCTTGGTGACCGAATCGCCGACAAAGACAACCTTCTCGTCGGGGAGGATGACCCAGATCGCGCCGGAGGCAGGTCCCGGATGGCTCTCGAGCAGGATGGGCGTATCGCCCCAGTGGAGCGTCATCTTTTCCATAAAGGAAATCTCCGGGGGCGCCCAGCGGACGCTGCCCAGCCCGGGGATGGCTTCCCAGTTCGCGCCGGTCTCATCTCCCTGTGCCTTAAAGGTATTGGGACGATTGCGAAATGCCTGAGCGGTCTTCTCGTGCGCGATCACAGTGCAATCCATGGCGCGGGCGCCCAGGGTACGGTCCGGGTGGGCGTCGAGATTGATCAGAATGCGCTCTGAGCCTCCGCCCATACCCATCAGGGAAGCGCGCCAGATGCGGCCGTCCTCCGGTGAGGGCGGCGCGTCGATCTGCACCAGGCCGCGCGGCTGCACGATGACACCCAGCGTCACACCCAGATACCTGTCTTCGATGTAGACGTTCTTTGCAATTGCGTCCATCAATCAGCACTCCTGTTTGCCCTGTTCCGAAGGAAGGAACACGCCGTTTATTCCGATTTACCCGCCAGATGTTCCTGCGTTGCTACAGGAAATGTAAAGTGAAATGTGGAACCCTGGCCCGGCTCGCTCTCCACCCAGATTCTGCCGCCATGACCGAGCACCGCCAGGCGACAGAATGCCAGGCCAATGCCCAGCCCATTTTGCTTGTTCGTGCCTCGTAGCCGCGTGAATTTATCGAAGATGCGATCCTGGTCGGAGGCCGGGATGCCGGGTCCGTTGTCCCTGACCCAGATGTGCACCCACTCCCCCTCTTGGCAAGCGCCCACGACCAGCTTGCCTTCTGGAGGGGTGAACTTGACCGAGTTCTCCATCAGGTTGATCAGCACCCGGCGCGCCATATCCGCGTCCACCCAGATGGGCGGAAGTTCTTTGGGCAATTCCGCAGTGACGGTCTGCCGCCGGCCCTTCGCCACGGGTTCCACATCCGCCACCGCGCGCTCGATCAACGGGATGGTCTCGACCACTTTCTGATCCACCACCGGCTGGCCCGATTCGAGACGATTGACATCAAGCAGAGAGCTGACCAGGCGCTGGATGCGGTCGGTGGAGTTCTCGGCGATCTTGAGAATGGTCAGGACTGTCTCCTTATCGTTCTCGGGCACCATGCCGTACAGCACATCCAGGCTGGAGACGATGTTTGCCAGCGGAGAGCGCAGATCGTGATAAATCATGGCGGTGAGGTCTTCGCGCAGGCTGTCCAGCTCCTTGCGCTCGGTGATGTCACGCAGGATCCACTGGATCGAGTCGGTCTCTTCAAACTCCACGCGGCGCGCGTGCACCTCGATCGGCATCTGCAGCTCTTCCCCCGCCTGCATGGAGGATTCATACGAGCACATGCGGTTCTCGCGCAATGTCTCAAAGCCTGCCCCAAGCCGGTTCCAGTTCACTTTATGGAGCTGGTCGATCGTGAGACCCTGCAATGCCTCCCGCGTATAACCGCTCAACAGAACTGCCTGGCGGTTGGCTTCCAGGATGCGTCCTTCCCAGTCCGTAATGAACATCGCATCGATACTGTCCTCGAACAGCTCGTGATAGCGCTGGTGAGCAGCCTGCAGCCGCTCGAACAGCTGCGCGTTCTGGATGGTGGAACCTGCCAGACCGCCAATCCCTGCCATGACTAATAACGCATCGGGGTCGAAGGATCGCGCAATGGGATTGATCGCCTCAATGATGCCGATCAGGCGTCCCTGGGATTGGATCGGCGCGACCACGATCGCTCGCACCTCGATCCCCCCGAACGCATCTTCCTCGCCATAGTTTTTGTCCTGTGTCACGTCGGGCACCACCACGCCGTGTCCCTCGAACGCCGCGGTACCTGCAATGCCTTTGCCCAGGGGGACCTTCTTTCCCAGGATATTTCCGGCATTCTGACCGGCTGCTGCTCGGTAGACAATCTGCTCGCCGTCCAGCATGCCGAGCGCCACCGTCTCGACCTGTAACGCCTGCATGGTCTGGATCAGGATGCGCTGGTACACATCCTCCATGCGCAGAGAGGCATTCATCGCGGCTGCCCCTTCCGCCAGAGCGGTCATCACCCGCGCCTGGCGCTGGCTCTCGGTATAGAGCCGCGCATTCAATACCGCGACCCCGGCCTGGTCGGCGATCGCCTGCATTAGATCCAGTTGTTCGGGAGAAAAGGCATTGGGGGCGGGGTGGACAAGCGTGAGGACGCCCACCAACTGCTCGCGCGCCAGCAATGGCACACAGATGGCAGACTTGGCGCCCGAGCGGTCCACGGCATCGTCGGGGCGCATCAACCAGCGCTCGTCTTTGCTGGTATCGAGGATCAAGGCACCCTTACGATTGCGGATCACCCAACCCGCCATGCCGCGCTCCATGGTATCGCGCATCTGCTGCGTGATATGCTCATGGACCTGCTTTCCATAAACGATCGTGGCGTCTACCGCTTTCCCGGCGTCGTCCAGCACGACAATGCTGCAGCGCTCCCCCCCTACATTCTGGATGGCTTCATATAGCACCCGCTGTAGCACCGTGCGGAGATCCAGCGCGGTAGCCACTTCGCGGCTGACATGGTAAAGAAGCTCTAATAATGCTTTGGTGCGGTCTTGTTCTTTCGGTAATGACATAGAATCCAACTGCGTAAAGCGTCGCAAACGGCGCCTATCGACTTTCTATTTTAGAACCCATTGTCCAAAGGGGCAAACCAGCTACCCACAGGCAAAGTATAGCACACCAGCGAAGCAGTCCTGGGGATGCAACTACGGTAAAATTGCGCTCATGGCGCTCGACATTCCTCGCATAAAAGCCCTGTGTTTCGACGTAGACGGCACCCTGAGTGACACCGACGACTATTATGCGCAGAGGATCGTGCGTTTTCTCCCGCGCTCCCTGTTCAAGGACCCCGCACGCACCGCCCGCAGGCTGGTCATGTGGATCGAATCGCCGGGCAATGCCCTGCTGGGCTTCGCCGACCGGGTGGGCATCGACGACGAAATGGTAGCATTCATCGACTGGCTGAACCGCCACCGCAAGAGCCCCCAGAAGAAATATCTGATCGTCCCGGGCGTGGAGGAGATGCTGAAGATCATGCAGGGACGCTACCCCATGGCGGTCGTGAGCGCCCGCGACGAGAAGAGCACCATGCGCTTCCTGACCCAGTTCGACCTGTACAAGTACTTTGACCCGATCGTGACCGGTCTCTCTGCCCCGCATACCAAGCCATATCCGGACCCGATCCTGCTCGCAGCGCAAAAAATGGGTGTGCAACCCGGGGAATGCCTGATGATTGGCGACACCACCGTAGATATCCGCGCCGGCAAAGCAGCAGGCGCGCAGGCGGTCGGGGTGCTGTGTGGCTTTGGCGAAGAAACCGAGCTAAGGCAGCTGGGAGCAGACCTGATCCTGAGGAGCACAAGCAATCTTCCCGAGCTACTTAATGGACAGGCTCCACGGGCTTAGGTTGATGGAGCTTTCTTGATTACGTCTTTGCCAGCCTAGTAACGATCCACGTGGCGGCCAAAGGCTGTGTTGCGTTTTTGCGCAATGGCTCCCAATTTTCGGCGGTATTCTACGATGGCATGGTCGCCGACGACCGGGCCGAAGAACTTGAACATGGTCAGCAGAAAAAAATACCAGCGCCGGAAGACCGGAATGCCCCGCCGGAACTCCCCATCCCTGCTCCCCAGGAAACGCACATCGCCGATGTGAATATAGCCCATTGCCAGCAGGGGGATAATTGTCACAATATCTGTGGTGTTGACAATTCGATAGATGGGCGACTTGAATTCCATATCGTAGTGGTTGTCGCCCACCCGCGGGCTGCCAAAGGTATAGCAGGCGGCAATCATCTCGCGGATCCGGAGGTTGTGCTCCAGGCGCTGGGTCGCCACCGTGGCAAGCGCCGCGCCCAGGGAGTGCCCGGTGATGTATAAAGGTATATCCTTCAGCTTCAGGATACTGCGCTCGATGTCCTTTGCTACGCTCTCGTAGGCAATTCGGAAGCCACTATGAATCCTGCCTTCCAGGACGGAGACCTTCATCGCCCTGGCATCGATGAGCATATCCTGCCGCTTGGAGACCTCGGTGCCCCGGAAGGCGAGCACGGCATATCCATCATTGCTGGTCGCCAGGAACGCCTGGGTGTCGGTCTCTTTTGAATCAAAGGTCTTGACCAGCTCGAAGCCGCCGCTTTGCAGCCGGGCGATGAACAACTTGCGAGCCATCCGGTTATCTTCAAAGCGGTCATACGCAAGGTGCGCCATGCTTGCCAGGATCCATGCCATGCGGTCCGAGTAGGCAGCGCGATAGATGGGCGGAGAGAGCAGGACGCTCTTCTCCTTGAAGTACGCTCTGGCTTTTTGAAGCTCGGGAGAAACAGGCGCGAGGCGCCTGGTGGCATCTGCCTCCGTCTTTTCCATGCTCACTCTCCTTCCTCAGTTGGTATCCCCACTATACAAAAATCCCCGGCAAAAGTCAATTTTGTGTGGACCACAAGCGTAAGGCGACCACTTCACTCCAGGTGAGGATCAGAAGCAGAAAACCATAGAACGCCACACCCTTGAGCCAGAACGTCGGAACGACAAACGCCAGCGTCGCCCAGGTGTAAAGTGAGAGGCGCTTCCACTCTTCCTTTTTTTGAAAGACGCGTCCCAGCAGGAGCATACCGGGCATGAGTGTAAGTCCCAGCACGGCAAAGAACGAATCGTGCAGGAAGCCGTGCCAGGTATAGGAGGTACGCCCGATGGTCGGGTCCGAGGTGAAGACCAGGCACATCATGGCAAAGCCCGCCAGGAGCAACAGGCTGGTGGCGAGTCTGTCATCGAGGGTTCGCTTCAGTCCGTAGGCAAAGAGCGCCATTAGCACCCCGCAGACGAAGAAGGTGAGCGTCATGATCCAGCCATACGGACCCATGGCAAGCCCGCTCGGCCAGTCGATCACAGGGCCCAGCGGGTTCCAGCCGAGGGTACGCATAAAATCGGCCTGGGCAATCGTCAGGCCTGTGACGACAACCGCGAACAGGATGGGAGCAATCATGCCGGCGAGGGCGGCAATCTTGATCAGACGTGCGTTGTTCATATCCCGATCTATCCCCGAGCGAGGAAGAGCAACGAGCCGAACACGCCGGTCCCGAGCGGCGTGGGTA
>DAITPI010000039.1:0-17045 GCA_036833655.1 Anaerolineales bacterium
TGTGGCAGTCGCCGGATTAAATGGTGAGGAGGAAGGGTTGGTTGTCAATCCGCCGCTCACCACTGCCCCGCTGCACTTTTACGAACAGGCCTACCAGGCCACGCGGATGGTTCTTTCCCTGTTGGAAGGCAAGGATGTACCACACAAGGTCATTTTGCCAACCCGGATGGTGGTAAGGCAATCCTGCGGCTGTTCCGATCCGCTGGTGACGCATGCCCAGGCAGTGCCGCATGTTGAAAAACTAGATTCGTTTACGGATGAAATTCGCCTGCTTGACAGTCTCGTTTTTGGTGGTGCTGATTCTCAGTTGAACATTTCGCCGGACGAGCCAATGCAGCAGTTGTTCCCCAACCTGTTGAAAACCTTCCTCGAGGAGAGCCGTGGCAAGACGGAGCACGAATTCCTTAAACGATTCTCGGAAACGCTCCATAAAACAGCTCATACCAACGACGATTTTACCCGCTGGCATGAGATCATATCCATCTTGCGCCGGTTTGCCATCTCAGAGCTGACAGACTCTCGATCACGTCTACGAATCGAGAACCTGGTGCAACAGGCGCGGGTGGTGATCGGCGAATCCGCCCGACGACATTATGCCTATCAGGTGCTGCAGGCCGATGAAAAATTGCACAGCCTGGGAGAGATCAGCCAGAGTCTGAGTGTTGTGACAAATCTAGCAGAGTTGACGGATGTACTGGAGCGATCGCTGGTTGTGCTCAACATCCCTCGCTGCTATCTTTTCATGTACGAAGATCCGCTCGATCCCGGAGGACTGGTCCGGTTTATCTACTCTTATGAGAACCATCAGCGAGTCTTCTTTGACCTGCAAGGACAGGTCTTCCAGGCCCATAGACTACTGCCGGAAGGTCTGCTGCCGACTCACCGCAGACACAGTCTGGTAGTGGAACCGCTCTTTTTCCGGGAGGATCAGCTAGGCTACGCCATTTTTGAAGCCGACCCCCAACAGGAAGCCATTTATGAGATCCTCGGAGGTCAGATCAGTGCATCCCTAAAACGTACTATTTTGACTGAGCGAAACATCCGTCTCTTCGATGAGGCTGTGGAGGCACGCAAGGCCGCTGAACAGGCAGACCTGCTCAAGAGCCGCTTTCTCTCCATGGTCAGTCATGAACTGCGCACTCCCCTGGCATTGATCGTAGGCACGATCGAAATGATGTTGCAGGAAGAGATCGCCGGCAGCAGCCCACCGCTACCCGAGATTTACCGCAGGGATATGGACGGCATCCATTCCAGCAGCAAGCATCTCTTTCGACTGATCGGCGATGTTCTTGATCTGGCCAGCAATCAGGCCGGGGAATTGCGCCTGGTCACTGAGCCATTGGACCTGACAGCCCTGTTGACCGAAACAGCAGCGTTAGGCAAATCTATGGCGCGAGAAAAGGGATTGGACTGGAATGGAAAAATCCCCTCCAGTCTGCCATTGGTGATGGGGGATCGAACCCGCTTGCGTCAGGTGACCTTGAACCTACTCAGCAATGCAGTTAAATTTACGGAACATGGCACGATCTCGATGCTTGTTACCTTTACAGATCAAAACGTGCTCGTAAAGATCAGTGATACAGGCATGGGCATCCCTCCGGAGGAGCAAGAGGTCATCTTCGATGAATTCCGCCGCTCCGAACGCAGTGTGGAGCGCGGATATGGTGGTATGGGGTTAGGGCTCGCGATTACACGCCGAATTGTGGAAATGCATGGAGGCAAGATCGGGGTCAAGTCACTAGGGGAAGAGGAAACTGGCTCGACATTCTATTTCACTCTGCCGGTGATGCCCAGCCGCCCGGTCGGCCAGGATGTAAATCTTTTCCGCCAAAACACAGTACTGCTTCTGGTGGAAAGCTCATCTGGGCAGTTGGAGCAGCATCTGAGGCAAAAGGGCTTCGAGGTTGTATCGTTGGATGTCTCCCAACAGCCGGACTGGATCGCGCATGTGATCGCCCAGCCGCCCGGTGCTGTGGTGCTCGATTTCCTGCCCAGCGTTGAGCGTGGCTGGGAGCTGATGCAGGTGCTAAAACAAAATCCCGGAACCTCGGATATTCCGGTGGTATTCTATAATCTTGCCGCAGGAAATACGCAGGGGTCCATACTTGAACTGGATTATCTCGCCAAACCAGTTGCCAGTACGGACCTCTTCCGTGCGCTGGAGCGGCTTGGCTTGACTCGAACTGATCACCGCCGTCCAATCTTGGTCGTCGATGACGATCCCAAAGTGCTCGATATGCATGTCCGTATGCTGAAGAGCCAGATCGATTGCCCCGTCCTTAAGGCGAGAAACGGCAGGCAGGCATTGGAAATCATACAGCAGGAACCTGTGGCACTGGTGCTGCTGGATTTGATGATGCCTGAGGTGGACGGCTTCGAGGTACTCCGCCTTATGCGCGAGAAGGAGTCCACGCGCAATGTACCGGTGATCGTGCTCTCTGCACAGATCTTGACCGCCCTTGACATGGCGAAACTGCAGGAGGGTGTTGCCGCAGTACTCGGCAAGGGCTTGTTCAGTGTGGAGGAAGTACTGTCACAGGTGGAAACTGCCCTCAATCATAGCAAGCGACTCGGCAGCCAGGTCTCGCGCACGGTCCGGCAGGCCATGGCCTATATCCACGAGCATTATGATGAGCCCATCTCCCGGTCTGACCTGGCTAAACATGTAGCCATTACAGAGCGCTACCTGACCTACTGCTTCCGTCAGGAAATGGGCATTCCTCCCACCACCTACTTGAATCGGTATCGTATTAAATGCGCCATGAATCTGCTCGAGCAGGGAAAGATGAGCATCACCGAGGTGGCAATGGCCGTTGGCTTTTCAGATGCCAGTTATTTCAATCGCGTGTTCCGGCACGAAGTAGGTGTTGCACCGGGCGCCTACCAGCGCGAGAAGCGCACGACCAGGGTGGTTTAGGACAGACTCCGCTGACAAAAGGCCGGGGCATCCTCCAATTATCCAAAAGCACGCTCCAATTTTCCAAGACTTCCAGTGGGCTTTGTGACAAACTAGGATATCGACACGAGTATCGCGCGGAACGATATTTGATGCATCCTGGTATTGCTATGTCTGTCTCCAATTCGAAGAATAAACCGCTTTGCATTATCGGGGAATCGGACCAATTCCTGGCCCGATTATTGCAGCGATTTGCAGAAAAGAGTGGACTTCGGGTTCAATTTGCTTCAACGGGCGAGGAGATCCTGGATCTATTGCAGAATAGCGAGCCTGCCCTGGTCATCCTGGAGCCCGAGCTGCCAGGAAAAACCAGAGGCTGGGAGGCAACCCGGGCGATCCGCGCCAATCCAGGGACCCGCGAGATTCCTCTAATCGCCTGCGGCTGGCTTGATAAGCATGACACACTGGCATTTACCGGCCCGGTCTCCGCCTATCTGAAAAAACCGGATCTGCATTATGAAGACTTTACAGAAGCGCTGTCGGCCGCTGGTGTCAGCACTCTCGGCGATAAGGAAGATTCGGTTTCATAGTTGAGTTGCCATAATTTCGACAAATGGCCGGTCCTGGACTCTATTCTTTCGTTCCGGAGGAACAATGAATTCAAGGGAGAGAATACAGCTTGCTTTAGATCATAAGGAAGCAGACCGCATTCCGCTGGACCTGGGTGGTTGCGGGCAGACCGGCATGCATGTTTCGACTGTCTATGCACTGCGCCAGGCTTTAAAGCTGGACCCACCGGGTACGCCGGTCAAGGTCATTGAATCGTTCCAAATGCTCGGAGAGATCAAATCCGATCTGCAGGAAATCCTGGGCGTGGATGCCGTTGGGCTGGGTGGTACCACAAACTTCTTCGGATTTAGAAACGAAGGCTGGAAACCGTGGACAACCTTCGATGGCACACCGGTACTGGTCCCAGAGCTGTTTAACACCGAACCGAATGAAAATGGGGAAATTTTCATGTATCCACAAGGAGATACTTCGGCGATGCCATGTGCAAAAATGCCAGATGGGGGCCTTTATTTCGACACCGTTGTACGCCAGCCGCCTATTGACGATGCCACATTGAATGTCGAAGACAACCTCGAAGAGTTTGGTCCGATCCCTGATTTTGAGCTGGAACACCTTAGGAGAGAATCCGTGGCACTCTATACCCAGACAGGTAAAGCGATTGTAATGGTGCTGGGTGGAATGGCATACGGGGATATCGCCCTGGTCCCTGGGCCGACGCTGAAAAATCCGAAGGGCATCCGGGATATGACTGAATGGTACATGAGCACGGCCTCACGCCAGGAGTATGTCCGCCAGATCTTTGAACGCCAGTGTGAGATCGCGCTGGAAAATCTGCCGAAGATCTATGCGGCTGTCGGCGACCGCGTGACCGTAGCCTGGGTCAGCGGCACGGATTTCGGGGCACAGAACAACTGCTTCATCTCACCAAGGACCTTTCGTTCGCTCTATAAGCCATATTACAAACGTGTCAACGACTGGATCCATGAGAACACGTCCTGGAAAACTTTCATTCACTCCTGTGGCTCGATCTTGCCCATCATCCCCGACATTATCGAAGCTGGATTTGATATCCTGAACCCGGTCCAGACATCGGCAGCAAACATGGATCCAGCTGTGCTCAAAACGCGCTTCGGGGAACAGATCACCTTCTGGGGCGGCGGTGTGGATACCCAACACATACTGCCTTTTGGGACACCGGAAGAAGTGCGTGCCCAGGTGCATGAGCGATTGGAGATTTTCGGAAGAGGCGGAGGATTTGTCTTCAATCCCGTCCACAATGTCCAGGCGAAGGTACCGATCGAAAACCTGCTGGCGATGTATGAGACCGTCAAGCAGTATGGACGATATTGAGATTGTCCAATAATCCAAAAAGTAGCTCCTATTTTGCAAGACTTTGAGAGTTGTTTATGACACACTATCAATATTGGGAAAATGTGAACGGCATTTTCCTGAATATGTGTCCAGCCTGTCATTGACAGGAAAACATCTACCCCAAGAGGAGAAAGAACCAATGAATCGCACCTTGTACTATCTGTGCATCGCCGCTGTACTGGCATCCATGATCCTGGCTGCCTGTGCGCCAGCGGCCGCCCCGACAGAGGCCCCGGCTGCGGCTTCTGGAAAGCCGCTGTTCGTCGCCATCAACAAGAGCGCCGACCAGCAGTACTTCATCGACCTGCAGAATTCCTTCGTGGAGACCGCCACCGGCCTGGGTGCTGATGCGAAGAAATTCGATGCGAAGCTCGACCCGAACCTGGGCGTGAGCCTGGTCAATGACGCCATCTCTGCCGGCGCCAAAGGCATCGCCATCACCGTCCCCGACCAGACCATCGGACCCGCCATCGCCAAAGCTGCCAAGGACGCCGGTGTCGTGCTCATCGCCACCGACGATGGCATCGTCGATGAAGCCGGCAAACCCGTCCCCTTCGTCGGTTTCGACGGCAAGGACATGGGCAAGAAGGTTGGGGAAGCCGCCTCCAAGCTGCTCACCGATGGCGGCTGGCTGAAGGATTCCGCCAAGAAGGTCGGCGTGCTGTCGGTGGAAGTCCAGACCCTCTCCGTCTGCAACGACCGCACCGACAATGAGAAGGCTGCCATTATCGCCGCTGGTGTCCCCAAAGCGCAGGTCTTCCCGGTCCCCTACACCGGTGAAACGCTTTCCGCCCAGGATGCGGCTGGCCCGGTCATCACCGCTCATCCCGAGATCACCAATTGGGTTGTCTTCGGCTGCAATGATGAAGGCGTGCTCGGCACCCTGAACGCCCTCGCCACCGCCGGCGCAAAACCGGATGACATCATTGGTGTGGGCCTCGGTGCTTACGAAGCTTGTAAATTCTGGGCTGCAGATCAGGCGAGCGGCTTCAAAGCTGGCCTGTTCATCTCCGGTCTGGATGTCGGCAAGACCGCTGCCACCGTTCTGTATGACGCGGTCGTCAACGGCAAAGCCCCTGCAGAAGCTTCCTATGCTCCTACATCCATCGTCGATCCAAAGAACTACAAGACGGTAATGGATGAGGTTTCACTGAAAAACTGCGGCACAGCACCTGCGGCTCCTGCAGCGGGTGCAGCTTCCGGTGAGAAACCGCTGTTCGTCGTCATCAACAAGAGCGCCGACCAGCAGTACTTCATCGACCTGCAGACCTCCTTCATGGACACTGCTGCCAGTCTGGGTGCTGATGCGAAGAAATTCGATGCGAAGCTCGACCCGAACCTGGGCGTGAGCCTGGTCAATGACGCCATCTCTGCCGGCGCCAAAGGCATCGCCATCACCGTCCCCGACCAGACCATCGGACCCGCCATCGCCAAAGCTGCCAAGGACGCCGGTGTCGTGCTCATCGCCACCGACGATGGCATCGTCGATGAAGCCGGCAAACCCGTCCCCTTCGTCGGTTTCGACGGCAAGGACATGGGCAAGAAGGTTGGGGAAGCCGCCTCCAAGCTGCTCACCGATGGCGGCTGGCTGAAGGATTCCGCCAAGAAGGTCGGCGTGCTGTCGGTGGAAGTCCAGACCCTCTCCGTCTGCAACGACCGCACCGACAATGAGAAGGCTGCCATTATCGCCGCTGGTGTCCCCAAAGCGCAGGTCTTCCCGGTCCCCTACACCGGTGAAACGCTTTCCGCCCAGGATGCGGCTGGCCCGGTCATCACCGCTCATCCCGAGATCACCAATTGGGTTGTCTTCGGCTGCAATGATGAAGGCGTGCTCGGCACCCTGAACGCCCTCGCCACCGCCGGCGCAAAACCGGATGACATCATTGGTGTGGGCCTCGGTGCTTACGAAGCTTGTAAATTCTGGGCTGCAGATCAGGCGAGCGGCTTCAAAGCTGGCCTGTTCATCTCCGGTCTGGATGTCGGCAAGACCGCTGCCACCGTTCTGTATGACGCAGTCGTCAATGGCAAAGCCCCTGCAGAAGCTTCCTATGCTCCTACATCCATCGTTGACCCGAACAACTACAAGAGTGTATTCGATCCTGTCTCGCTGGCCAACTGCTCCAAGTAAATACTTCTTCTCTTTTGGAGGCCGGGCTTCTGTCCCGGCCTCCAAAACATCCCATCCGGGGATACAATCCTATCCATGACCCTACCAACGTCTGCCCCACCAGAACCCGGAAATTCCTCTGCAGTGGATGCGCCGCCTGGCACCCTTTTGATCCGCAATGTCAGCAAGGCGTTTCCCAATGTACAGGCATTGACTGATGTTTCGCTTGATATTCGCCCGGGCGAGATCCTTGCATTCATGGGCGAAAATGGGGCCGGAAAGTCCACCCTGCTTAAAATCATCAATGGCGATTACCAGCCGGATTCGGGTACGCTGGTGATGGATGGGCAGCAATTCACTTTTTCCAACCCGTTGGCTGCCCACCGTGTAGGAATTCGCGTCATCTACCAGGAGCCAGAGATCATTCCTGGCGTGGATGTTGCTGAAAACATCTGGGTCGGTGAGCTGCCCAATCGATTTGGTTTCATCAAACGCCGGAACATGAACGAAGATGTTCAGCGCAGCCTGGAAGAATATGGTTTCGCCGGCGTTCTGCCCACCAAACTGCTGGGGGACCAGCTATCGCCGGCCCAGCGTCAATTAGTGGAAATCTTGCGGGCGCTCAAATCCGGGGTGCGGGTGCTGGCTCTGGACGAACCGACCTCCTCCCTTTCAGACGAAGAAGTCGAGCGCCTGTTTGCCCTTGTCCGCCGTCTGCGCGATGAGGGAGTAGCCATTATTTATGTTTCTCATCGTATCAAGGAAATCCTGCGGCTGTGTGACCGCGTCGCAATCTTGCGCGATGGACGCCTGATCGCGATCCGCCCGGCTGCCGAGCTGACCGACACGGAGATCGTCCGCCTGATGGTCGGGCGCGAGTTAAAGGAAGTTTTTCAAAAACACCAATCGATGACGGACCGAGAAGTGCTTCGCGTGGAAAACCTGAGCAGCAACTGGCATAGTGAAATCAATTTCCACATCAATGCCGGCGAGGTGGTGGGCTTTGCCGGGCTTGTGGGAGCTGGACGGACGGAGTTGGGAAAGGTTGTCTTTGGCGAAATGCCCAGGAACAGCGGCCGCATTTTGCTGGAGGGAACGGAAATTAACATTCACCAGCCTGCGGATGCCATTTCGAAAGGCATTGGTTTTGCACCTGAGGACCGCAAGCGCGAAGGGTTGATCCTCATCCGCAGCGTTCTGGAAAATGTGTCCATCGCGATCCTGAGGCGGCTCAGCAGATTCCACTTTGTCCGCAGAGGGATGGAAAAATCGGTTGTCGCCGGCTTCGTCGAAAAACTCAATGTGCGCACACCCTCGCTCCAACAAGAAGTTGGCAAGCTTTCTGGTGGCAACCAGCAAAAGGTGGTGCTGGCGCGCTGGCTTGCGGCCAAGCCCAAAGTCCTGATCCTCGATGAGCCAACGCGCGGCATCGATGTAGGCGCGAAAGCGGAAATTTACCGCCTCATTGACGACCTTGCCAGTCAAGGATTGGGGATCATGTTTATCAGCTCCGAGCTGCCTGAGATTCTCGGGCTTTCGGATCGCATTTATGTAATGCAGAATGGCCGGATCACCGGAGAACTCTCTGCGGCCACTGCCAGCGAGGAAGCGGTTCTCAAGCTGGCCATGGCCGAGCATCTATCGCCGGCATCTGATAGAAATTTGGCAATCTCCCAGGAGAGTAATCCTTTATGAGCACCAACGAACTAACCGCCCAACCCAAACCCAAGGCAAAACACGACGTCTTTCGCGAAGTGCTCAGGTTTATCGGCGCAGACAACCTGTCTTTGATATTCGCGCTGATCGTCCTCATCCTATTGATCACCGTTGCCAGCGGCTGGCTCGGAATGTCCGGTGGTGAAAAATTCTTTACCTGGCAAAACCTGATGAATAGTCTGTCCCAGGCAATCGTAATTGTTGGATTGATTGCCATCGGGGAGACAGTGGTGATCGTTGCCGGGGCGCTTGACATTTCTGTTGGTTCGATTGCCTCCATTGGATCTGTGGTGGCTGCCTCCGTATTGGTTGGCGCGGGAACAGTTGGCTCGCTTCATATTCTGCCCACCGGCATCACCATTGTTGCTGTCGCCGCAGGAATTTTGGCCGGAATGATTGCCGGGGCGACAAATGGATTTATTGTAACCAAACTACGCGTGAACCCAACCATTGCCACACTTGGCACACTGGCTGCTTTTGCAGGCATCGCCTTTCTATTAGCCCCGGACGGAAAACCGATCGGCGTTCTCACCCAGCCCGATTTCACCTGGCTGGCGCAAGGCCGATTTTTGACCGATGCCGCCATCGGGCAGCTGGGTGGCTCCAAATGGACGGGGATCCCTGTCCTGACCGTGATCCTGGTGGTGGTTGCCATCCTGGTCCACATCTTGATGACGTACACCGATTATGGGCGCGCGATTTATGCCATCGGCGGGAATGCCACAGCTGCCCGCCTGGCCGGCATTAATCTCACCCAGGTCCGGGTCTGGATGTATATGATCTCCGGCGGTATTGCCGGATTGGCCGGGGTATTGCTAACGGCGCGCACAACATCCGGGAATCCCATCAACGGGACCGGGCTCGAGCTGCAGGCCATCACCGCGGTCTTCCTGGGCGGTGCAGCCACCTCGGGCGGCAAGGGAACCATCATGGGCACCTTCCTGGCCGTTATCCTGGTCGGCGTGCTCAACAATGGCATGAACCTGCTCGGCTTTAATACCTTCACACAGCGTGTGGCGTTGGGCCTGCTCTTGATTGCCGCCGTGGCAATTTCACAATGGCGGCAGGCGCAATCCGAACGCGCTCGCAAACGCGTGGAGAAATAATCCGCATCCGAATTTCCAGGCTCAAATCCTGCGGCCTACATAGTGCAGATGTCAGAATAGGATAGCAACATGAACAACCGCGAGCGATTCACAAAAGCCATCCATTGGGAACCCTGTGACCGGATCCTGACATACGACTACCTGGACAACACAAACATTCTTCGTAAATATGGCGGGTACGATGATTCCCGGAAGTATACATTCGAAGAATTGGTGGAGCTTAATGCCCGGGCATGGAAAAACATCGGGGTGGATGTGACTCGGTCCATTCATGATCCGGTCAATCACTGGATGGGTGGAAAAATTGCAAACTGGATCCGCTTCTTCGGGGTCGACCCGGATGCCTGGGGTGTGTCCCAGGCCGGTGAAACAGCCTGGATCTCAAAACGTCCCTTCAAGACGCTCGCCGAACTTGAGAAGCACATGCCCCATAAGCCAGTGTACGAAGAAGTCCGCGACTGGTACCAGCCGTTCATCCGCTATGTCCAGCAGGTGCATGATCATTACGATGTGGCATTCATCGGCGCGGTCGAAGGGCCCATCACCGATGCCTATTCCTTCATGGACATGGAATTGTTCGCCCTGGCCATCTACGATGCTCCCGAGCTGGTGGCACACATCATGGATTGCACCGGTCTCTTCTCGGCCCACATTGCCAGGGCGTTTGCCGAAGTATCAAGCGTGCCGCTTCTGTTCATGGGAGAGGATATTGCCGGTACGACCGGGCCGATCTTCAATCCCAAATTTGTCCGCCAGGAAGGCCTGCCGCGCTGGAAGTGGATCAGCACCCCGATCAAGGAAAAGGGCATGAAGTTCCTGTATCACACGGATGGAAGATATGGCAAATTCCTGCCCCTGATTTTTGACGAGCTGGAAGCGGATGGCTTGAACCCGATCGAGCGAAACGGCTGCAATGATATTTTCGAGATACGGCGCGAATATCCTCACAAGCTGCTTTTTGGAAATGTTTGCTGCGTCCACACACTGCCACATGGCACGCTGGGAGATGTGGAGGATGAGACCCTCGAGCTAATCGAAAAGATCGGGCCGCAGGGCGGCATTTTTATCGGCTCTTCGAGCGAGGTCCACGATGCCGTACCGGTAGAGAACGCGGCACAGATGTACCAGACCGTCCATGAGTATGGGCAATATCCCATCGACGTGGACCGAATTGTCGCCCGAAGGCAGCAACTGCGCGAAAAGCATGAATTGAGACTTCGCGCACCACTTGCGAAATAGGATTTGTCACTTTCAAGGGCGATAGGCTATATCAGTCGACCCTTCTCAAATTCAAAAACTTTGAAACATCGAACCAAGGAGCGAAACATGGAACCCCTTATCCAAGAAATTTACACCGCTGTTATGGAGGGCAAGAACACGATCGTACAGGAGAAAGTTCAGGCCTCCTTGGCCGCCGGGATTCCCGCCACGTCCATTTTGAACGAGGGCATGATCGCCGCGATGACCGAAGTCGGTCGCCTGTTCGAAGACGGAGAATATTTCGTGCCGGAGATGCTGATCTCTGCCCGGGCGATGCAAACCGGGTTGGTATTGCTCAAGCCGGCGCTCAAGGAGGTGGACTTCAAATCGAGAGGCAGGGTCGTGATCGGCACCGTCAAGGGCGACCTGCACGACATTGGCAAGAATCTGGTTGCCATGATGCTCGAAGGCGCAGGGTTTGAGATCGTCGACCTGGGAACGGATGTGACACCCGAGAAATTCGCTGCGGCGATCCGCGAAAATGATCCCCAGATCGTTGCCATGTCGGCCTTATTGACCACCACCATGCTCTCCATGGAAAGCACGGTGAATTTCCTCAAGGAAGCCGGCGTGCGCGACCAGGTAAAGATTATCGTGGGTGGAGCTCCGGTGACCGAAGATTATGCCCGCCAGATCGGTGCCGATGGTTTTTCACGGGATGCCAGCCGGGCCGTGGCACTGGCAAAGTCCCTGGTCGTACCCAACTAAATCATGAAGCACCGCGACCGCGTATTGACGGCTCTCCATCACGAAGAACCTGATCGCTGTCCCATGCAGGTTTCCTTCACGCCTGAGTTTGCCACCCGTGTGCGCAAAGAATTGAATCTGGGAACCGACAAGATTCACAATCCACATGGCGGCGGCAATACCTATGAGCTGGAACGCGCCCTGGGAGAGGATTTGCTACTGACCTCCGTTGGCTGGGCAAACTCCTATTACCAGGATGCAAAACAATATGTGGATGAATGGGGTATCGGCTGGAGATCTACAGAATACAACACCTCGTTTGGGACAGGATCTTACACAGAGATTGTGGGACATCCGCTCGCAGAGGACAGCGCGATCACAACCTATCAAGCTCCGAATCCTGACCGGCCGGAACTCTATGCCGAAGCAGACTGGGTCTTGCGGACATTCAAAGATGAATATTTTATCGTCGGGGTAACGGTCACGACCATTTTTGAAACCGCCTGGGCTCTGCGCGGTTATGAGCGCATGTTATCTGACCTGGCGTTGAACCCTGACCTAGCAGAGCAGATTCTCGACATCCCCTATCGCTATCATTTGACAGCAGCGAAGAAACTGACCCAGATGGGCGTGGACATGATCTGGACGGGGGATGATGTCGGGGCACAGAATGCTATGCTGATCTCCCCCAAAATGTGGCGGTACTTCTTCAAGCCGCGCATGGCAAACTTCATTGCCGAGCTGAAAGCCATTAATCCGCAGGTCAAGGTTGCCTACCATTCGGATGGCAACATCTATCCCATTATTCCGGACCTGATCGAGATTGGGCTGGATGTTCTCAACCCCATCCAACCGGCAAGTATGGATCCGGCCAGGCTGAAACGAGAGTATGGCGACAAGTTATGCTTCTGGGGATCGGTGGATGAACAGCACACCCTTCCATTTGGCTCTGTCGCCGATGTCCGCAGCGAAGTTCTGCAGCGGCTTCAAACGATCGGGAAAAATGGGGGCCTGATCCTTGGTCCAACACATCATGTCCAGCTGGATACCCCCATGGATAACTTTTGGACAATGGTGAATGGCATTACACAGACCTCCTATGCGGAACTTGAGCCTGGCAGTTCATAAGCTGCCATAGGTATTCCCCTGGAACAAGCGCTGGCAAATGGCACCCTGCCAGCGCTTGTCATAAGAGCACCCCAAGGAGATCGAGTATGGCAAAGAAACAAACACCTGCAAAGGTCAGTGACTACAGCTTGAACGGCAAAGATTCGCGGATGGCGATTGAGAAGGGTCTGGCAGAAGCTGCATGGTACGCGTCACCGGTCTCAAGGGCAAAGATGCGTGAATTGCTGGTCCGCCGTGATCAGCCTGCCATCCGCGATACCTTATTATGGTTTGCTCTATTGTTTTTCTTTGGCTTGGGTGGCTGTCTACTCTGGGGAACCTGGTGGGCTGTCGTCTTCTTTGGAGTCTACGGGATATTATACGCAACCGTTTCCGACTCGCGCTGGCATGAATCCAGCCACGGGACCGCCTTCAAGACTGACTGGATGAATAATGCGCTTTATGAAATTGCCTCCTTCATGGTGCGGCGAGAGTCTGTCCCCTGGCGCTGGAGCCATACACGTCATCACAGCGATACCATCATCGTCGGGCGGGATCCGGAGATTGCTGTCCCGCGTCCCGCAGATTTGAAGGCCATCTGCCTGCTTTTTCTCAATCTGGCTGTCGCCGTCAAATATGTGCGCACAGTTGCTCTGCATTGCATTGGCCGAATTACGCCGGAAGAGCAGACCTTTCTACCTGAAACAGAGTATTCCAAGGTCTTCACAAGGGCTCGTATCTATGTGTTGATCTACGCCAGTATGATTGGCCTTTCGATCTTTACCCGCAGCTTGCTTCCGTTGATGTTGTTCGTTCTGCCCAATTTCTACGGTACGTGGCTGGCTGTCATCTATGGGCTGACCCAACATGCAGGCCTTGCCGAGAATGTTCTCGACCATCGTCTGAACTGCCGCACAGTGTACATGGATCGGCTGCATCGCTATCTGTATTGGAACATGGGTTATCACGTGGAGCATCACATGTTCCCGCTCGTACCCTATCATGCGCTGCCAAGACTTCACGAGCTGATTAAGGGAGATTGCCCGGCAGCCTATAATGGACTGGTCGAAGCATATCGTGAAATCATTCCTGCGCTGATGCGCCAGGCGAAAGATCCCTATCACTATGTGCAGCGCCAGCTCCCCGTCCCCACCGAAAACACAACCGAAACGGATGCATCCCATGTAATCAAATCGGCTGAAAAACCGGCTCAGGATGGATGGATCAAAATTTGTGACAGCAGCCTGCTCCTGATTGAGGATGTGCTGCGCTTCGATCACGATAATCAAACGTATGCTGTGTATCGTGCTCACGACGGAAAATATTATGCAACGGATGGGATCTGTACTCACGGCAATGCACACCTGGCGGACGGGTTTGTCAAAGGGAATCTCATCGAATGTACCAAACACAATGGCCGATTCGACGTACGGGATGGCTCGCCGCAGCGTCTGCCTGTCTGTGTGGGGTTGAAGACCTACACAGTACGGGAAGATTATGGAAAGCTCTATCTGGATCCTGCCTCAGCTTCCGGGTACGGAGTCACAACTCCAGTTACAACCTACAAATTCCGCGTGGTTAGCAATGAAAACGTTGCCACCTTCATTAAAGAATTGATTCTGGAGCCTGATCCTGCATCGCCGCCATTAAGTTATCAGCCTGGTGATTATCTGCAGATTGAAATCCCGGCATACAAGACTTTATCGCTACACGAAGTGGAGCTCAAGCCGCCTTACACGCAAGCCTGGGAGGCCAACAAAGTCTTTGACCTCCAGGCAAACAATCCGTCCTCCTGCCGGCGAAATTATTCCCTGGCAAGTGAGCCCACGATGGACAAGCTTTTGCTATTCAATGTACGGCTCGCCACGCCGCCGCGCGGTTCAACGTACAAAGCCGGTACCGGCTCATCCTATATTTTCTGTTTAAAACCTGGCGACACAGTCACAGCCATTGGACCGTTTGGCGAGTTCCACACCAGGCAGACGGGCCGCGAAATGGTATATCTTGGTGGAGGAGCAGGCATGGCTCCCCTCCGTTCGCATCTCTCGCACCTTTTGGAGATACAAAAGACTTCCACGCGTATCAGTTTCTGGTATGGAGCACGTTCCCTTCAGGAGCTGTTTTATCAGGAATATTTTACTGATTTCGCAAGCCGTCACAAGAATTTCACCTTCCATATCGCCCTGTCTGACCCGCAGCCAGGCGACCAATGGAATTCGCATACCGGCTTTATCCATGAAGTATTGAAGCGCGAGTATCTTGATTCACACCACGATCCCCGGCAGATCGATTATTACCTGTGCGGCCCCCCAGCCATGATCCAGGCTGCTACCGTCATGCTCAAGAACCTGGGCGTCCCGGCAGCACAGATTCTTTATGATGAGTTTTAGCGATGTCAGAAGGATACGAAAGGAGACGCGAATATGGAGCTGACAAGCAATGGATATCCTGTTGTAACCTCGTCTGCTCAGGTGGGTCGGCTAACGCCCAGTTCAATGCATACTTCCATTGACGGACTGCGCGAACAACTGAAAGCAGATGGATATATCTGGCTGCGCGGCTTCTTCCCGCGTGCAGAGGTGATCGCACTGCGGAGACGTTTTTTCGAGCGAATGAAATCGACCGGCATCCTGGCTGAGGACTCCGACCCGGGAGAGGGGATCTTTTCAGGCCGCCGCGATCCAACCGGCCAAACCACAAAGTTATTGACTGAATTTGTACGCACTGCTGCCTATGAGTCATTCTGTTTTCAACCCCGCCTATGGCAGTTTTACGAGGAATTGCTCGGGGGGGATGTTTACCTGCACAAGCGCAAGATCGTCCGGCAGACCTATCCAAACGATCCCAAAACCACCGATGCTCACTACGATCTGATCTATTTACGCGGAGGAACGGATACGGTCCTGAGCAGTTGGATCCCACTCGGGGATATACCCCTGGAAATGGGAGGTCTGACTTACCTGGAGGGAAGCGATTCATTTGGACGCCAGATGGAAGCCGAATTTGCCGCGCGAAATGCCAACCTCTCGCCCGAGGAGCGCGTAAGTGCCTATAACAAAAATATGAGTGCCACCGGGGGGATCGGCAAGGATCTCCGTGCGCTGGTCAACCGCTATAACACGCGCTGGCTGGTGGCGGATTATGAAGCAGGCGATATGGTGGTGCATACCAGTTATATGATTCACGCCGCCACACAAAACGTAAGTAGTGAAAATCGAATGCGGTTGAGCACTGATATCCGGTATCAACGCATCCGCGATGAAATCGATGCCCGCTGGCAAAACCACTGGACACTGGATGACATGCTCTAAACTTACAATCCAAAGAGGATCCATGACCAAAAATCTGACAACCATGCTCGAATCGAAAACGAAATGTATCAAGATTAGTCGTGACTTGCCCACCACCATTATCGGCGAGCGGATCAATCCCACGGGACGCAAGGCCGTACTCGAAGCCTTGCAGGCTGGGAATTTTGACGTTGTACGCAAGGATGCTTTGGATCTGGCTTTCGCTGGCGCAGCCGTACTAGACATCAACGCCGGTGTACCGGGTGCCGATGAACCAGGCCTGATTCAACAAATCATTCGAACTGTAGGGGAAGTGGTTGATATCCCGATGTGCATCGATACCGCCAATCCCCGGGCTCTGGCAGCAGCACTTTCCATTTATGAAGGAAAAGCATTGATCAATTCCGTGAACGGAGAGGAAAAATCTTTGGATGCTGTCCTTCCACTCGCCAAAGAGCACGGTGCGGCCGTCATTGGATTGTGCCTGGATGGTACAGGCATTCCTCCCACTGCCGAGGCGCGCTTTGCTGTGGCTGCCCGCATCATCGAACGTGCCACAAAAACAGGAATTGCAGTGGAGGATGTCGTGATCGATCCACTGGCGATGGCGATGAGCGCCGACAGTAATGCCGGTCGGATTGCCCTGGATACGATTCAATTGGTCGTGAATGAATTTGGAGTCAATATTTCGATGGGTGCCAGCAATAGTTCCTTTGGCATGCCGGACCGTAAATTTATCAATGCCACATATATCGCAATGGCGATTCATGCCGGGTTAACCTGTCCGATCACCAACCCTCTGCAAGTTGAAGTGGCCACCGCCATATTGGCTGCCGATCTCTCCATGGGACGGGACGAGTATGGAATGGGCTGGATCAAAGCCTATCGCAAGCGTGAAAAGGAAAAGAAGGTTCAGTGAGTTCTGCAGAATTTTC
>DAITPI010000040.1:0-16952 GCA_036833655.1 Anaerolineales bacterium
CGCTGGGAGCCGACCAGGTCATCGACTACACACGCGAGGACTTTACCAGACAGCGAAGCCAGTATGACCTGATCCTGGATCTGATTGCCCATCGCTCCGCGTTTGCCTACGGGCGGGCTCTCAAGCCCCAGGGGCGCTACTTCGCGGTCGGTGGCTCTGTCGCGACCTTCCTACAGCTCTTGCTCGTGGATCCATGGTTGAGGAGAACCAGGGGCAAAAGCGTTCAGATCCTGGCGGTCCGCCGCAATCGAGAGGATCTGGTCTTTATCACGGAGCTTTGTGAAACCGGCAAGATCACCCCGGTGATCGATCGACGGTACCCGCTGCGCGAGGTTCCCGCAGCCCTCCGATATCTTGGCGAGGGGCACGCCAGAGGCAAAGTCGTCATCACCGTGGTTTCGTAATTACCAACCGCTGATGTGGCTGGCGGGGAAGAACGAAACTTTAATGATTCCGGTCGTACATATTGACGAAATTCACTCAGCCATGCTAAACTGAAAGTGCTTTCATTCTTCCCCCTGAGATTAGATATGCCCCGAAAAAAAACGCCCACCATCTATGATGTAGCAGAACGTTCAGGCATTAGCATCTCTACCGTTTCGCGTGTCCTCAATAATCCGGAAAAGGTCAATCCCAAGACGCGTGCCCTGGTGCTGGACGCGATCGACAAACTGGGGTTCGTGCCGAAAGCGGAAGCCCGCGCACGTGCCCTGAGCCAGACCAATCGCATTGGTGTAATTACGCCATTCTTTACGGCTCCTTCCTTCGTTCAACGTTTGCGCGGCGTGGCTTCGGCACTGGCCGCGTCCAATTATGAACTTGTCATCTATACAGTGGATTCATTTGACCGCCTGGAGGGCTATCTGTCTTCGATACCTTTTACCGGCAATCTCGATGGGCTGATCGTCATGTCCCTGCCCATTCAAAAAAAGGAGGCGAGACGCCTGGTCGAGCATGGGATTGAGACTGTCCTGATCGAATTCTCTCACCCCGAGCTGAATTGCATTGAAATCGACGATGTACATGGCGGCTTACTGGCAGGAGAGTATCTCCTCAATAAGGGACACCGCCGCATCGCCTTTGCCGGCGATCGGGAACCGCACGACTTTCAACTTCACCCGGCCGGAATGCGCCTCAAGGGGTTCCAGCAGGCGCTAAGAAATGCCGGAGTGACGATCCCGGGCGAATACATCAGCCTGTTCGAGAACACCCAGGAGGAGGCCATGCGGGCTGCACGGGAGTTGTTGAGCCTGCCGCAACCGCCAACTGCCATCTTCGCCGCTGCAGATATCCAGGCGCTCAGCGTCTTGAAAGTGGCACGTGAAATGGGCGTCAGGGTTCCCGAGAAACTGGCAGTCATCGGCTTCGATGACATCGATTCCGCTGAGTTCATGGACCTGACGACCATTCGTCAGCATCTGGACGAATCGGGAAAACTGGCTGTGGACATCCTGCTTGCCCATATCGCCGACCCGCTACGCCCTCCTCAGCATGTCAAACTGCCATTGAGCCTGATCGAGCGCCAGACCACATAGGAAACGACATGCCGATTCATTCCTCTCCCACAGGCTGGGTTCTGGAGACACGCAACACCGCCTATGCACTCGGTCTCAATCGGGCAGGTCTACTAACACATCGTTACTGGGGCGCCCGATTGCCCTTCCTCAGCGATTATCCAGAGCCGGCAAACCCGGTTTTCTGGGCAGCGGATGGTCCGGGGCACTTTACGCCGGAGGAATTTCCGGGCTACGGGGGCACGAAATATACTGACCCGGCTATCAAAGTGACATTTGCCGATGGAGTGCGGGATGTGGTTCTCACCTATCTCGACGCCACCATCCAGGAGTCGCCCTCCGCGACGCTGGCGATCCACCTAAAGGACGCGCATTACCCGTTACATATGATGCTCCACTATCGCGTCCACGAGGAGCACGATCTGATCGAACGCTGGATCACGCTGGAGAACCGCGGGGCGGAAGCCATTACGGTCGAACGGCTTTTCTCCGCGAAATGGACATTGCCTGAGGGACGCGCCTATTTTCTCAGACACATGTTCGGCCGGCACGCGGACGAATTTCACCTGGTGCGCGAGCCCCTGACGCAAGGGCTCAAAGTTCTGGACAGCAAGCGTATCATCACAAGCTTCCAGCACAGTCCCTGGTTCTCTATTGACCACAATGCCACCGAAGATACTGGTGAGGTCTGGTTTGGGACTCTGGCATGGAGCGGCAACTGGAAGATCACGGCTGAGGTCTCAGACTGGCATTCGACACGTGTCAGCATCGGCTGGAACGATTGGGATTTCGCCTGGCGCCTGGAGCCCGACCATCCGCTCACCACGCCGGCAGCATTTGCCGGGTACACGAAAAACGGCTTTGGCGATGCGAGCCGGTTGCTGCATGGTTATGTCCGGGATCGTCTCCTTCCCCACGGCAAGCAATTGCACAAGGTCCTGTACAATTCCTGGGAGGCCACCCTCTTCGATGTGGACGAGCGTTCGCAATCAGCCCTGGCAGAGCGAGCGGCTCAGATGGGGGTCGAGCTCTTTGTGATGGATGATGGCTGGTTCCACGGGCGCAACGGAGATTCCGCCGGGCTCGGCGATTGGTGGCCCGATGAGATGAAATTTCCCGGCGGATTATCGCCGTTGATTCAAAAGGTTAACTCGCTGGGCATGGATTTCGGTTTGTGGATCGAGCCTGAAATGGTCAACCCGAACAGCGAGCTCTACCGCGCGCACCCCGACTGGGTGATTCACTTCCCGACGCGGAGACGCACGGAGAGCCGAAACCAACTAATCCTGAATTTGGGACGGGGGGATGTGCAGGATTATCTGATCGATGTGCTGGATAAGCTATTGAGCGAAAACAAGATCGACTTTATCAAATGGGATATGAATCGCCATGTCAGCGAACCTGGCTGGCAAAATGCCCCGGGCGATCCGCGTGAAATCTGGGTACGTTACGTCCACGGTCTGTATCGCGTCTGGCAAACGTTGCGTGAACGTCATCCCACAGTGATCTGGCAGAGCTGCGCCAGCGGCGGCGGGCGCGCCGACTTTGGAATCCTGCGCTTCGCCGACCAGGTCTGGACGAGTGATAACACGGAAGCCACCTCCCGCTTGAGCATTCAGGAGGGCTATTCACAATACCTGCCGGCCAGCACGATGGAAGCCTGGGTGACCGATGCAGACCAGAAAAATGTGCCGCTGGAATTTCGCTTCCACGTGAGCATGTGCGGGACATTGGGCGTGGGAGGCAACCTGCTCGAATGGAGCGAAGCGGACCGTGAGCTTGCCGCGCGATGCATCGAGCTTTATAAAGAGATCCGGCCGGTTGTACAGCTGGGGGAACAGTACCGTTTGATCTCACCGCAGAACGGCCCGTTTTCTGCGGTTCAATACGTGAGTCCGGATCAGAGTGAGGGGGTGCTGTTCGTCTTTCGGGCTCACATCCCGGACTTTGCCAATGTGGTCAAATTACCGCCCATCTGCCTGCGGGGCCTGGATTCTGATTCCCTGTACCTTGTGGAGGGCTGCGAGGAGCCCCATTCGGGAAAAGCATGGATGGAAATTGGGCTCAAAGTGGAATTGAGCAATATGCAGAGCAGGGCGCTGAGAATCAAGAAGCTCGCCTGAGCAGATCCGCTTTCCCCGATCATCTCTCGAAATTGGGTATTGACTCCAGAGAAGGCCTGTGATAAACTGCCGAAATGAAAGTGCTTTCACAATAATACTTTCATTATGAAAACCCAGGAGTTGTGCCTTCCCAGAAAGACAACTGAACCTTTCACCGACTACAGCAAATTTTTTTTCAGCTAATCTGAACATGAGGAGAACTATGAACAAGAAATCGATTGTATGGTCACTTGCAAGCCTGATCGTCCTGGCTTCCCTGCTACTCGCTGCCTGTGGTGGAGCCGCTGAAGCGCCCGCTGCAACGAAAGAAGCGCCTCCTGAAGGATCTGCCGCCACAGAAGCTCCTGCCGGATTACCAGCTGGTGATGGCAAGGTTACTATCTTCGGCGGTTACGGTGAGGCCCAGGCTGCTGCCTTCCAGAAGGCGCTGACCGAGTTTGGTCAGGCAAACGGCATTGAAGTGACCTTTACCTCGCTGGCCACCTTCGACACCGACATCAAGGTAAAAATTGAGTCTGGCCAGGAGCCCGATATCGCCATGTGGCCGCAGCCCGGTGGTCTGAAGAACCTTGCTGACTTACTCGTTCCGTTGGAGGAAGTGATCGACGTCAGCATACCGCAATCCACCCTGGTTCCCGGCTGGGATCAACTGGCTGTGGTGGACGGCAAGATCTATGGTTTGCCTGTCTCCGCCAACATGAAGACCCTCGTCTTCTACAACCCATCCGCTTTCGAAGCTCAAGGGTATACCGTGCCTACTACCGACGCTGAATTGGTCGCGCTCGAAGAAAAGATCAAGGCGGACGGTGCCGGTTATCCCTGGTGCGCAGGTATTGAGTCCGGCGGCGCTACCGGCTGGCCGTTCACTGACTGGATCGAGCAGTACGTTCTTGACTACAACGGACCCGAAGTGTACGCCAAGTGGATCGCCGGTGAAGTTGATTTCGCTTCTCCTGAAGTGACCAAGGCTGCCGACGAAGTCTCCAAGCGCCTCCTCGCCGAAGGTCAGGTCAACGGTGGCGGCATTTCGATGGCTACCGACTCCTTCCAGGATACTGCTCCGCTGTTTGCCGATGGCAAGGATAACGGTCAGTGCTTTATGCTGCGCCAGGGTTCGTTCATCACTGCTTTCATGCCTGAAGACATCCAGGCGGAGATCAAAGCTGGCGATTACACCCACCTGGATGTATTCCCGCTCCCCGCTCCAGAAGGCGCCCAGGCTGGTGTGATCGGTGGTGGCGACATCGCCGCCGTCTTTGAAGGCCACGTGGATCAGGATGTTGCCAAGGTTGTTGCCTACATTTTCAGCCCCGATGTTCTGAAGTACCAGGTTGCCACCGGTGATATTTCCCCGCATAAGACATTCGACCTCTCCCTCTACCCGAACGCCATGCAGAAGAAGATCGGTGAAGCCATGGCCAACGCTGAAGTCTTCGGTTTCGACGGCTCGGATCAAATGCCGGCCGAGGTGAACGCTGAGTTCTGGGCTGCGGGTACCGACTTCGTTGCAGGTCGTGCCACCTGGGCAGAAGCAGCCGAGCGTATCGACAGCAAATATCCGTAGTCGCTTAGGCAAACTGTGGCACCGGTGATCAAGCGCCGGTGCCACGTCTCTTCTCGTAGCGCTTGCTCAATTCATGGTGTTCTATTCGTAATTAATCAAGAGATCCAAAGAACGGAGATTGAGTCATGAGCGACATCATTTTCGGACTTGTTTCCATCGTAATCGGTATCGTCGCCAGTTATGGGCTGTACGGGCTGCTGAACTTCCTGCTGTCCCTGCTCCCGGAGCGCTGGCGCCGGAGAACCGACTGGCTGGCATTTTTGACGCCCGCCGCAGTTCTGGTGCTCCTTGTGCTGATCCTTCCCATGGTGCAGACGATCGCCTGGTCTGTGATGGATGATCGCGCAAAAAAATGGGTTGGACTCCAAAACTATGTTGACCTCTTCACAGACACGCGCTTCCTGGGAATCCTGTTGAACAACTTCCTGTGGGTGCTGGTGGTACCGGCGGTGACCGTGGCTTTTGGAACTGCCGTGGCTGCCCTAACCAATCAAGTGGGTCCCACCCGCGAGAGAGTTTTTAAATCCCTGATCTTCATGCCAATGTCGATTAGTTTTGTCGCCGCGGCCACCATCTGGTCCTACTTCTATGCTTATGTGCCGCCCGGTCGACCTGAGATCGGATTCTTGAACGCGATCGTCCGCGCGTTTGGAGGTGAGGCGCAACCCTGGCTTACCATGGATCAGGGACGCTTGAATTCCTTCCTGCTCATGGCGGTGCTGGTCTGGCTGCAGGTGGGATATTCCATGGTTGTAATTTCGGCCGCGATCAAAAATGTGCCCGAGGATACGATCGAGGCGGCTCAACTGGATGGCGCCAGCGCCTGGCAGATCTTTGCGGGCGTCATCCTGCCCCAGATCTGGGGAACGGTGATGTCGGTCTTTGTCACCACTCTGATCCTGGTCATGAAGATCTTCGACATCGTGCTTGCCATGACCCGCGGAAACTTCTCCACCAGTGTGCTGGCTTTTGAATGGTACAAGCAGTTCTTTGAGAACTCCAACATTGGCCCGGCTTCGGCTGTAGTGACGATATTGGTGTTACTGATCGTGCCGCTGATGTGGCTGCAGATCAACACGGTACGACAACAGGAGGCACTGCGATGAATAAAATTGCGCATCTACTCAGAACCTGGAATGTGGGCAGTACTCTTATGCTGATCCTGTTGGTTGGGATCTGGTCAACTCCCACATTGGGACTTCTCATCACATCGCTGCGACCGAGCTCCGTTGCAGAGGTGTCACCCTGGTGGGAGGCGCTCTTCAATCCACTTGCCACAGCCTGGACCATCGATGCTTACCAGACCTCACTTAACGGCGGAATGTTATCATCCCTGATCAACACCATCGCAGTGACCATACCTGCAACGGTCCTTCCACTCATGATCGCCGCCAATGCTGCCTATGCCTTTACATTCCTGGACTTCAAAGGCAAGGAGGTTTTCTTCTCAACTCTGGTGGCATTGATGGTCATCCCCGTGCAGTCTTCACTGATCCCGGTGCTCAGAGGCATGGTGTGGGTCCAGCGTACATTCGATATTCAGCTTACCGGGACGTACGTCAGCGCATGGCTGGTCCATAGCGCCTTCGCGATGCCCCTGGCGATCTATACTCTGCGCAACTTCATGATGACCTTGCCGAATGCACTGATCGAAGCCGCCAAGGTCGATGGTGCCAGCTATTACCAGATCTTCTGGCGCCTTGTGTTACCCATGTCTGCGCCCGCTATCGCTTCCTTTGCGATCTTCCAGTTCCTGTGGGTCTGGAACGACTATTTGATTGCCTTCATCTTTGTGGGCGAACAGAAAGCAGTGATGACCTACCGGTTGCTGCGGTTGCTGGGGCAGTTTGGACAGGGTTGGCGCGATGTAGCCGCCGGATCCTTTATCTCCCTGATCATTCCGCTCATTGTGTTCTTCAGTTTGCAGCGCTATATCGTGCGCGGATTGCTGGCCGGTTCCGTCAAAGGCTAGTCCCCCAAACAACGAATGGACTGGGCAACCAGTCCACTTTCTTATATGACCAAAAATTCCTGGTACAAGAATGCAGTCTTTTACGAGATCTCTGTCCGCGCATTTAGAGATAGTAACGGCGACGGTCGCGGCGACCTGCGTGGATTGACCGAAAAGCTGGATTACCTGCAAACTCTGGGAGTGGATTGCATCTGGATCATGCCGATCTATCCCTCACCGCGCCGGGATGACGGTTACGATATCGCCGACTACTGCAACGTGGATCCCGCCTACGGGTCACTCGACGACTTCAAGGTCTTAATCGAAGCTGCACACCAGCGGGGCATCCGCCTGATCATGGACCTTGTCCTGAATCACACCTCCGATGCCCATCCCTGGTTCCAGGCTGCGCGCGCCGATAGGAACTCGCCGTATCGTGAGTATTATGTCTGGAGCGACACCGACCAAAACTACAAAAATGCGCGCGTGATCTTCCTCGATACTGAAACATCGAATTGGACATGGGATGAAAAGGCGGGTCAATATTTTTGGCATCGCTTCTATTCCACCCAGCCGGACCTGAACTTTGATAACCCAAAAGTGCAGGAAGAAATGCTGAATGTGGCATGCTTCTGGCTGGACCTGGGCATTGATGGGTTCCGCGCTGACGCAGTCCCCTATTTATTCGAACGCGAGGGGACGAATTGTGAGAACCTGTCTGAAACACATGAGTACTTAAAGAAACTCCGAGCCTTCATGGATCAACGCTACCCCGGGCGCATCCTGTTGTGTGAAGCAAATCAATGGCCGGAAGATGTGCGTCCCTATTTTGGCGAGGGCGATGAGTTTCATATGGGCTTTCACTTCCCCATCATGCCGCGCATTTTCATGGCACTCAAGAAAGGCCGCTTCGAGGATCTGGAATTGATCATGCGCCGCACGCCTCCGATTCCGGAGGACTGTCAGTGGTGTACATTCCTGCGCAATCACGATGAACTCACATTGGAGATGGTCACCGAAGAGGAACGCCAGTGGATGTGGAGAGAGTACGCGCCGGAGCCGAACATGAGGTTGAACCTTGGCATCCGACGCCGCCTGGCCCCGTTGCTGGATAACGACCGACGCAAGATCGAGCTGGCCAAATCGTTGTTGTTCAGCCTGCCCGGTGCACCGATCATCTACTACGGCGATGAGATCGGCATGGGCGACAACCTTAACCTTTTCGACCGCAATGGCGTGCGCACTCCCATGCAGTGGGACGACAGCGCCCACGGTGGTTTCACGTCCGGCACACCATTTGCAGAGATGGTTCAGGGAGAGTGCAGCTATCACGAGGTGAACGTAGAAGTGAATCTACGAACACCAGATTCCCTGCTGAGGACCATGCAGAAAATGATCTCCATTCGCAAACAGCACGCTGCGTTTGGCGGCAGCACCATGCAATGGCTCGAGACCGGCAACCCTGCGGTCGCTGTCTATGTGCGCGAACAGGACGGAGAGTCCGTCCTGATAGTCAACAACTTGAGCGATTCCAGTCAGGTTGTGCAAATCCCTGCAGCCTATCAAAGGGCTGGGCGAGAGCTTTTTTCGGACCAGCCATACTCACTTGCTGAACGACTTACACTTCCGCCCTACTCCTATTTGTGGGTTCAACTGTAGAAGTCGATATGATTGATCGAGACCGTCCTACGTTCCACTTTACGCCACCCACTGCCTGGATGAACGATCCCAACGGTCTGGTGTATTTCGATGGCGAGTATCACCTCTTTTATCAGCACAATCCGGAAAGCGCCGTCTGGGGGCCAATGCATTGGGGACATGCTGTCAGCCGGAACTTGATCGACTGGCAGCATTTACCTGTTGCACTCTACCCGGATGGACAGGGCATGATCTTCTCCGGGAGCGCCGTAGTGGATTGGAACAATACCGCGGCTTTCGGCGAAAAAGCGTTGGTCGCCGTATTTACCTATCACAAAGATCGTCTCGAAACTCAGAACCTTGCATATAGCACAGATCGAGGCCGCACCTGGACCAAGTATGCAAACAACCCTGTGATTCCAAATCCGGAACACATCCGTGACTTTCGCGACCCAAGGGTTTTCTGGCATGTGGATCATTGGGTGATGGCGCTTGCCGCAGGTGACAGGATTCTTTTTTACACATCCAGCAATCTGCGAGATTGGGACCAGAGTGGCAGCTTTGGCGAGGGCTATGGCTGCACCGCCGGCGTCTGGGAAACTCCGGATCTATTCGAACTGCCTGTGGAGGGCGGATCGGAGAGCCGCTGGGTGCTGACCGTGAGCGTGGGGCATGGCGGACCGGCAGGTGGATCGGGAACTCAATATTTTGTCGGCAAATTCGATGGGCGCAGTTTTATTTCCGAAAATGCCCGGGAGATCGTTCTGTGGATGGACCACGGCGCGGATTATTATGCGCCGCAATCCTGGAACGAGGAGCCCGGTGCCCGCCGGATCATGCTGGCCTGGATGAGCAACTGGCAATACTCGGGCGCGATCCCGACGGGGACCTGGCGAGGGATCTATAGCATTCCCCGACAATTGTCGCTGGTAAGAACTGGCGCCGGCATCCGTTTGCTCCAGCAACCCGTTTCCGAGCTGCAATCGTTGCGCGGTAGGCACCTGCACTGGGATACGCGGACCGTCCGTCCGCACACCAACCTATTGGCTGGCATCCAGGGAGACAGGTTGGAAATCATTGCCGAATTTCTCATTTCGCAGGCAGCCGGTCGTTTCGGTTTTGACCTGCGCACCGGGGAAAGGTTTCGCACGACGATTGGCTATAAGGTCCGAGAGAGGGAGCTTTTCGTAGATCGAACCTTCTCCGGGGTGAACGACTTTAGTGACAGCTTTGCAGGAATCCATTCGGTGAGCCTGACACCCGAGAATGGCATGATTCGGTTGCATATTCTGCTCGATCGTTCTTCCCTGGAAGTCTTCGCCAATAACGGGCTGGTCACTCTTTCGGAGCTGATCTTTCCCCCACCCGCCTGCCGCAATCTCAAGCTTTTTGCAGAAGACACCAATGTTCTGCTCAATTCGTTGGATATTTATCACCTCAAGCCCGCACGATTCCAGATTCGGGAATAATCATTATGTTATCTACTCTCAACATCGAAAGTGAAGCACCCCGCACGTTGAAGCGTTTACTACCGCGCCTCGAAAAGGAGCTGTCTGCCGACATCGCGGCTGACTCGCAAGGCTGGACAGAATTCGTCGCACGGCTGAACAAGCACTTCCCGGTCCTGTTTGGTCTCTACGCAGGCATCTATAGTAATCATTACGATTTCTTTTTCCACCTTGAAGATCTGCTTCTTAGCCTGGCACGCGCCAAGTTCGCGCGGTCCGCTGATCTGCGTCAGCTGGACAAGAGGCGAGAGACCAACCCGCTCTGGTTTCAATCGAACAAGATGCTAGGGGGCATCTGCTATGTGGATCTGTTTGGAAATGACCTGGAGGGCATCCGCTCCAAAATCCCGTACTTCAAAGAGCTTGGGCTGACTTACCTGCATCTCATGCCGCTCTTCAAAACGCCGGCAGGCGAAAATGATGGGGGTTACGCGGTCAGCAGCTATCGCGAGGTCCATCCCCCGCTCGGCACGATGGAACAACTTGCCTCGCTTGCCGGGGAGCTCCGGGCGGCGGGCATCAGCCTGGTCGTGGATCTGGTCTTCAATCACACCTCGGATGAGCATCTCTGGGCGGAGCGCGCGAAAGCCGGAGATGAGGTCTTCCTGGACTTCTATCGGATCTTTCCGGACCGGCAGATACCAGATGCTTTTGAGCGGCATCTGCGCGAGATCTTTCCCGATGAACATCCTGGAGCCTTCACATTTCTTCCCGATCTACTCAAAGATGGGGGCTGGGTGTGGACGACCTTCCACAGCTACCAGTGGGATCTGAACTACGCGAATCCCGCGGTCTTCAACCGGATGGCGGAAGAAATGCTTTTCCTCGCCAATCAGGGTGTGGAAGTCATCCGTCTCGACGCGGTCGCCTTCATCTGGAAGGAGCTCGGCACGAATTGCGAAAACCTGCCAGGTGCCCACCAGCTGATCCAGGCGTTCAATTCGGTGGCACGGATCGTTGCCCCCTCTCTGCTCTTCAAGTCGGAAGCCATTGTGCATCCGGACGAGGTCATCAAATACATTGCGCCGAATGAGTGCCAGCTTTCATACAACCCCCTGCTCATGGCACTACTCTGGAACTCGCTTGCCACACGCAAAGTGAGATTGTTATCACAGGCGCTTGCCACACGCTTTAATATCCATGCGCAGGCTGCCTGGGTCAATTACGTTCGGGTCCACGACGATATCGGTTGGACCTTCTCTGATGAGGATGCGCGCCTGCTGGGCGTGAACGGGTATGACCATCGCCAGTTCCTCAACGAGTTTTATCGGGGCCGCTTTCCGGGTAGCTTCGCACGCGGGCTTCCTTTTCAAGAAAATCCGAAGACTGGCGACTGTCGTATCAGCGGAACCTGCGCCTCCCTGGCTGGGCTGGAAAAGGCGATCCGAGAGTCTACCGAGGACGAGATCGAGCTATCGATTCGCAGGATCCTGCTCATCCATGGACTGATCCTGACGGTCGGCGGCATTCCGCTTATCTATCTTGGCGATGAGATCGGCACGCTCAACGATTATAGTTACCGCGACGATCCCGCTCACTATCGTGACAGTCGCTGGGTCCACCGGCCGCGCGCCGATCGGGAGAAATATGCCAGGCGCAATGATCCCTATTCGATTGAAGGGCGTGTCTACCAGGGCCTGCAAGAATTGATCGTCCTGCGCAAAGAGCAGGATAGCTTGTCCGGTCATGAGCTTGAAGTGATCCCCACAGAGAACGAGCATGTCCTTGGCTTTATGCGGATTCACGGAAGCAATCGGGCGGTCGTCTTTGCCAATTTCTCAGAACATCCACAATCCATTCCTGCCTATATCCTCGACCGGTTCTCTGTCCATAGCAAACGTCATTTACATGGAAGCAGCAAGATTTCGCGCCAGGTTGGACTCGTCCTCGACCCACTGGATCTCTTCGTAGCCGGATAAGCCCCGCGCCTGACTTCTGCAATCTCCGCCACTTGCCGAACAATCCCGTGTAAAGCCGGTTGTGACGGCCACCGTGGAACAAGAACTTTCCGTAACAGCATCCTCCGATCGCAGACCGGAAATGTTACACTCGGGGACTGTGCCGGGTGACGAGCTGCCATGGATATTTGTATGGAAAGCCGCACAAGCAGCGGGTAGATTCGTCTCTCGACCCATCAAAATTGATCGATACACTCCTGACAGCGCAGGCTTGCCTGCCAATCCAGACACTCGAAACGAATAGAGTAACAATGCGGAAACAAACTATGCAAAACATCGAAATGATCATCTCCCGAATGACCCTGGAAGAAAAAGCTGTCCTTTGTACCGGCGCCAGTCCCTGGACGACGGCCCCGGTGGAACGTCTCGGCGTGCCCGAACTCATCATGACGGATGGTCCTCATGGCGTCCGGCGTGTGGGCGATATCCACACCATGGCGTCAGACAGCCTGCCTGCCACCTGCTTCCCCACGGCATCCTGCCTCGCCTCGACGTGGGACGTGGATCTGCTCTGCGAAATGGGTGAGGCGCTGGCTGAGGAAGCGATCGCCCTCAATGTGGACGTTTTGCTTGGGCCCGGCGCGAACATGAAACGCTCACCGCTGGGAGGACGCAACTTTGAATATTTCTCCGAGGATCCCTACTTAGCCGGCGAACTGGCGACCAGCCTGATCCAAGGCGTCCAGAGCCGGGGCGTGGGCACATCCCTCAAACATTACGCCGCGAACAATCAGGAATTCCAGCGCTTCACTATCAACGCCGAGGTGGATGAGCGTACATTGCGCGAGATCTATCTGCCAGCGTTCGAGAAAGCCGTCAAACAAGCCAGGCCCTGGACGGTGATGTGCTCGTACAACAAAGTCAACGGCACCTTTGCCTCGGAACACCACTATCTGCTGACAGAGATTCTCAAGCAGGAGTGGGGCTTCGAGGGTCTGGTTGTCTCCGACTGGGGCGCGGTGCGGGACCGGGTGGCCGCCCTCAAAGCCGGACTAGACCTCGAGATGCCCGGTCCACAGGAACGGCGTGTCAACGCGGTGGTGGATGCCGTAAGAGCCGGGAATCTCGACGAAGACGTGCTGGATAAATCGGTCCGGAGGATCCTGAACATCGTCTTCAGAGCCAAAGAGACTCCTAAAACTGGGAGTTTCGATGTAGAGAGGCATCATGAGTTGGCGCGCGGGATCGCCAGTGAGGGTATGGTACTGCTCAAGAATGATGGTCTTCTACCTCTTAGCAACCAGCAGCATATCGCCGTGATTGGCAGGGCGGCGCGGGAGGCATATTTCCAGGGAGGAGGCAGCTCCCACATCAACCCGACCCGGGTAGCGGTGCCATTCAAAGAGCTGCAGAGGCGGGCTGGCGATGCCGAGCTGACCTTTGCCGAGGGCTATCCATCAGACAACAGCTTCCATCAGGGGATGATCGACGAGGCGCTGCGACTCGCCCGGTCAGCCGAGGTGGCAGTGCTCTATATTGCTCTGCCGCCCTTCAAGGAATCCGAAGGCTACGATCGCCCGGACCTGGACCTCACCGAACAACAGATCGCCCTGATCAAGTCCGTATCCGCGGTCCAGCCGAAGACGGTTGTCGTGTTGAACAATGGCGCGCCGATCACTATGAGCGAGTGGATCGATGGTGTAGCTGCCGTTCTCGAAGGCTGGATGATGGGGCAGGCTGGTGGCGCGGCAATCGCCGATATCCTGTTCGGGCGTGTCAATCCGTCTGGCAGGCTGGCGGAAACATTCCCACTGAAACTCACGGATACGCCCGCGCACATCAACTGGCCCGGCGAGGCAGGCGAAGTGCGCTATGGCGAGCGCCTGTTTATCGGCTACCGCTATTACGATGCCAGGGAAATGCCGGTGCTCTTCCCCTTCGGCTATGGCTTGAGCTACACAACCTTCTCGTACGGCAACGCCCGGGTATCAGCCACGACCTTCAAGGACTCAGACGGTCTGAAGGTTATGGTGGATGTGACCAATACTGGCAGGGTCACGGGAAAGGAAGTCGTTCAGGTCTACGTGCACGATCAGAAGTCCGGGCTGGTTCGCCCCCCAAAAGAGCTGAAAGGCTTCGCTAAGGTGGAACTCCAGCCGGGCGAGACCAGAACCGTTTCTGTCGAGCTCGATTTCCGCGCCTTTGCCTACTATCACCCGGAATACAAACAATGGATCACGGAGGATGGGGAATTCGACATCCTGATCGGAGCTTCGGCAACCGATATTCGCCATACCCTGACGGTAACGCTCCAATCGAGCCTGCATCTACCCTGCCTGCTCGACAGGGAATCCACCGTTCGAGAATGGTTGGCGGATCCGCGTGGCAATGCCGTCTTTGGTCCATTCTATTCGGAGATCGAAGCCCAGAGCCGCAAAACCTTTGGAGGCGGTGAAGGCAACCAGAGCGCGATCGGCATGGATATCATGGACATGTTGAACGATATGCCGCTCGTGAGCGTGCTGATGTTCCAGCAGGAGGCACTACCCATGCCAGCAGAGGACATCGTGGATGCCCTGCTCGCGCAGGTCCACAGCCGGGATGACGACATGCCGGCCTGATCCGGACCGAATCTGTTCCACATACAAGTTTAGAAATCTTGTGCGCCAGTCGAGGCAAAACCTCGGCTGGCGCACATATGTATTCTCTTTAGATAAGAGGAAGCAGTCGATTCACTCATTCAAAGATATGGGCCCTGCGAGATTCCGTAGCACGTGACATACCACACTCACCGACCTGGCATAGTCCTCGAATGAGATGTGCTCCGTCGGCGTGTGATCCAGAGCCGAATCGCCGGGACCATACACCACCGCCGGACACTTCCAAACCGGCGCGACGATGTTCAAGTCGGCGGTCCCCGTTTTGTAGACGAAACGCGGCTCTCCGCCCTGGGACCGGATACCCTGCAGGAAAGCTCTCACCAGCAGCGTGTTTTTCTCACAGATCCATGCCGGTACAGGGAATCCGCTTCGCTCGATGAACACCCTAAAGATTTCAGCCTCCCCTGCTCCATCGGGTGGTTCCTTGGAAAATACCCTGAGGGTCTTTTCCAGCAGCTGATACCAGGCTCCCGGTGAAACATCCGGAGGCAGGCGGACCCCCACCTCGAGCCGCGCCCACTGCTCGAAATCATCTGAGGTCGACGCGAGATCGCGCAGTGTCAGGAGCAGCTTATCAAATGCCTTGTATTTGTCTGCGTTGAACGAATCCGCGTATGCTTTTAGCCTCAACCACAGATCAATGGCAGCCTCCGCAGCCGTTTCTTCCCCGCTCGCGCTATGAGTTTGCCTGCACCTGACTGTGATCGTTGTCCACGCGCTGCCTTTATAACCGAGCGCCAGCCGGTCCCACTGGTTGGGCTCGCCCACGATGGCAAAATCCGGCTGATAGTGGGTCGCGGCAAAACGCGCGCCCTCCGAATTGCGCTCCTCTTCGACCGCGCCGATCACGACAAACTGCCAGCCATCCTTCGCGCCGACCTGTGCGACCGCATCGACAAAGCAAGCCAGCGGACCCTTCGCGTCGACCGCTCCACGGCCGTAGAGCAGTCCTCCTCTCACCGTTTCGTCTCCGTTAGCGCTCCGCTCAGCGCGATGGGGAGCGGAGTCAGGGGTGAGGGCGACTTTGATTTCCCCCGGCACCGTATCGATGTGCCCCAGGAGGACAACCTGCCTGGGTCCTCGTCCCATCACGCCGACCGCGTTCCCCGCCTCATCCACAAACGCCTCGTCGTACCCCAGGGCCGCCATCCGCTGCGTCAGCCACTCGACTGCGCCCCGTTCCTGCCCGGAGGGACTGTACTGGGAGACCAGACCCACCAGCGTATCGTACGCGCCCGCGCCCATACGCTAGGCATCCACCGATATCAGGTCCATTACCAGCACTTCGGTCAGCACGTCGACCAGATGATCGATCTGTTCATACGAAATCACCAGGGGCGGCAACAGGCGGATGACCGTCATACCGGCGTTCAGAGCGATGATCTTCCTCTCCTGCAAGACCTTAATGTAAGGTGCAACCTTCTGTTTCAGTTCAATGCCAATCATCAGGCCCAATCCCCGCACCTCACGGATCGCGGGTGATTCGATCTTCTTGAGTCTTTCCATGAGATATGCGCCTTTGGCAGCAGCCTGACCCGGCAAGTCTTCTTCTTTGATTACCTCCAGTGCTGCATTTGCGGCTGCGCAGGCAAGGGGGTTGCCGCCAAATGTCGAGCCATGGACGCCCGGCGTCAGGTTCTTCACGCCGGGTCCTATTAACAGCGCCCCCATCGGCACGCCACCCGCCAGCGCTTTTGCACAGGCGAGCATGTCCGGTGTCACGCCGAAATGCTGGATAGCGAACATCTTGCCCGTGCGTCCAAACCCGGACTGGATCTCATCCACGATCAAAAGCGCGCCGCGCTCGTCGCAGATCCGCCGTGCCGCACGGATGTATTCCGTACTGGCAGGATATACGCCGCCCTCGCCCTGTACCACCTCCAGAATGACAGCCGCGGTCTCATCGCTGACAGCCTTGTCCAGGGCTTCGATATTGTTATATGCGACATGACAGAACCCCGGCACAAGCGGCTCAAACCCATCGCGATATTTCTTATTGAACGTTGCCGAAAGCGCGCCATAGGTCCTGCCATGGAATGCCCGCATCGCGGCGACGATGTTCTTGCGTCCCGTAGAGATGCGCGCAAACTTGAACG
>DAITPI010000041.1:0-16768 GCA_036833655.1 Anaerolineales bacterium
CGCCGCGCCAGACCCGGGTTGGAGTCCATGAAGCGACGCATGCGCGAAGAATAGCCGGCGAAGATGATCACGATCCGTTCCCGGAAGTTTTCCATGAACGGGATCAGGGTGTCGATCGCCTCTGCCCCGTAGCCACCCCTTCCTTCCTCGGAGAGGGCGTAGGCCTCGTCGATGAACAGGACGCCATCCAGAGCACTTTGCAGTACACGCGTGGTCTTGATCGCGGTGCCCCCAACATATTCCGCAACGAGGTCGGCGCTGTTGACCTCGACGAGATGTCCTTTCTTCAGGATCCGACGCTCAAAATACAGCTCGCCGATCAGACGAGCAACGGTTGTCTTGCCCGTGCCCGGGTTGCCCTCGAAGAGCATGTGCAGCAGCGGTGCCTCCCCCTTCTTGCGGCTTTCGTCGGAATCGACCCACAGCGCAAGCTCCACGATCCGCTCCTTGATCTTCTGAAGTCCGACCAACCGCTCCAGCCGGCGCGCGGCTGGCATGCTCGGATCGCGGTAGGCCTGGAACCAGCCGCTGCTGCGGATCGAGTGGTCGCTGATGCGTCTCGACGATATCAAGCGGTGTAGCCATAGCCGCATGCCGCCGCCTTCCGCTGAGATCATGTCTGTCAGACGACCGGGATCGATCTCCGCAGAATCGTCGAAGAGGGTTTTGGTAATGACCCGTGATAGCTCATCGCGCCGGGGATCGCCGATCTGTCGCAGCTCGGCATAGCTGCCCGTACCGGAAGCCAGGATCGAGTTGCGGATCTCTGGCACCGGAATGCTTGGCGCGATCATCCTGAGTTGTTCCAGATCCGGCGCGGAAAACACCAGGAGACATATGTTGGTGTTGCTGCTGGGGAGGCGCGCCCATTCGCCGAGTAGACCCGCCAGCGTGCGTCTGGATTCGAAGTGGACGAGCAGCGCCTCGGCCTGGAGCAATACAACAGCAGAGCGCCCTCGCCGCGTGTCCAGCATGACGGTGTTCAGCCGGTTGATCAGCGAGATATCGCCCATACCCTGACGTGACAAATCCGGCTGCGCCGGTGCCGGGTTCGGCTTGTTGAGCATCCGCGCCCCGAAAGGTCCCCGCCCCACGCGCGCTGTTTGTTCCGGCGCGGTGCTGCCGCCTCGCGATTCGGACGGCTGGGAGGCGGATGGCCACGTCATCGATGACGATGCTTCATCCAGGAAGAACATGGGGCGATGCGGCGCGCTGTACACCACTCGTCGGTATCCCCCCGACCTCAGTTCGGTGAGCAGCGCCCGCTCGATATTGACCTGCTCGCCTTTATTGTCGATAAAGACATCCTCGACGCCTGAGCCATACAGAATGCTAAACCTGCCCGGGCTGGAAGCGGAGAATACCTGCGAGACTCTCTCGAACATTGCGTTATCGCTCCGAATGGAGGATGGATGGCTCCAGGCGAGGAGCGCTGTCCCTTCGTTCTTCCACTCGAACTGGTGGCGCAGCCCGGATCTCCGGTCGACTCACCAACAATTGATCCTGGTTCAGGCTCTGGCAGAGTTCCTGCCACTGCAGTCGTACCTCATGTTCGCTCTTGAGCTCCATGTGCTCCGTGGTCATAATCAGCTGATTTGCCAGCTCCTGATCGGTCCCCTCATCCGGCACCACTTCGATGGTAACCTGGCTGCCATCGCCATTCTCCAGGCACGCCTTGAATGCCTGCCGCATATCGTCGTCCGCGTAGCCGGATCGATCCAGCGTGAAGCCATGGTTCTCGAGCGCCTGCAGGGCATGCTCGGCGATGTTCATGCGAAGCTGGGAGCTCAAGGCGCGCAGCCGCGCCTCATAGACAAGAGATGCCAATCGATCCAGCAGCTGCGGGCGCCATTCCTGATAGGTGCGCCGGAGATCCTCCGTAGGAATGGATTGTTGCTCCCGTGCCAGGGCATCGAGAACGTGACGGCAGTTGTCGACCAGGCGCTGGTATTCGCCGCCGGTCCAATAGGCAACGTCCACCATTTCCGCCAGCTCTTCTCCGTGCAATCCCAGGGCATTGACCCGGGCATTGAGCTCGACCTCGGCGAGAACGTCACCGATCGCATGATGGGCACGCCGGTATTCGGTCTGCCATTCGAGGACGCGCTGCTCCAATTCAAACCGCAGGTCGGAGACATCGAGGAACGCCTGCTGCGATGCCTGCACGCTGGCATCGAGAAATCCCTGCGCCAGGTTGCTCTGGGCAAAGTCGAGGTTGCGGTAGATCCGCGACAGCTTTCCCGGGACGAAGCGCTCATGATCGAACTGGGTGTGGATGGAATCGGCAAGGATCACAGCCTGGCGCAGCCAGCGGCGGGCAGCCTGTTCTTTCGAATATCGCTCTTCGTTGTAGACGCTGAGTCTTTGGGCAAGCACGTCGAGATTCTGGCGGTAGTGCTCGCGCTCCAGGTCCATTCGCTCGGCGAAAAGCTGTGACAGGTATGCCAGGGCATCCTCGTTGCGCGTTGCGGCTTCGTGCACCATCGCCGAGAGACTTTCGTAGCCCAGGGCGTTCTGGTTCAAGATTGCCTGTACTGCCTGCGTGCCAGCGCGATCGAAATGCTGGTCGAGATCGCCCAGCGCTGCTTCGATCTCGCGTTGTCGTTCCTGCATTTGCTGCAAAGCCTGTGCCAGATCCGCGGTTTGTCCCGGGTTTTCGATCCTGGTCTTCTTGTGTCCTCGAAACCGGCGCTTCATGTCCGCTTCGTGCAGGCGGCGATATTCCTGTTCACTGATGGTGACTGTCGCGCGTTTGTATCCGCTCATTTCGTCATCCTTTCTCTTAGCGTGCAAGGCTGGCGCGGGTAAGCGCAGACAGCACACCCGGCGTGGGTATTCCGATGAAGGCAACCTCGCCGTTGCGAATGGTCATTTCGATCTTGCGCTGCTGTGTTTCCAGCCCGTGCTCGCGCAGCCGGGGCGTCAGGTGAATGATCCGCTGGTTCCCGCTTCCGCGCAGGCCGCGCGAGTCTGCCAGCCGCTGGACGAAGGGTCCGTCGATTAGCACATCGACCTCCGCGAGCAGAGCGGCCACGCCCGCTGCAGGGGGGTGGTTGAGCAACTGTTCGTAGCGGTAGCCTGTGAAGCAGATCAGGTCCAGGTCCTTCTTCGTGCGTGCCAGGCGTGCCAGTGCAGCTAGCCCGCTTGCCTGTGCCATGGGCTCACCTCCGGAAAAGGTCAGGCCAGTGATCTGACCCAGATCGATGCGCTCCAGGATTTCCTCGGGGGTGAGCTGGAGGGCGGGTACAGAGGGAATCCAGTCCGGCGCCAGGCAGCCTTTGCAGCGAAAAGGGCAACCCTGGACCCATACCACGGCTCGCGTGCCAGGTCCAAGCGCCTGTGTGCGGCCGGCAATCGCAGCCACGTTCAACTTTTGCTTACATTCGCCAAGATCCTGGTCTGGGACGGGCAACCTGCCTCCGATGATAGAATGGGATCAACAAAAGAATCCTGATCATAGAACACTTGTTCTAATTCAGTATATCATACCTCGGGTTAAAAATTCAATGGGATTGCAGGACCGTTTCAAAATCGAGTTCCATTGCCATACGATCTACTCAACGGACTCCCTGGTAAGCCCAGGCGATCTGGTGGAGGCGTGCCGGCGCAAAGGCATTGACCGTGTTGTGGTCACTGACCACAACACGATCGTGGGCGCCCGCCTCGCGCACGTTCTCGACCCCGAGCGGGTGATCGTGGGGGAGGAGATCATGACGACGCGTGGGGAGATCCTCGCGGCGTTCGTGAGGGAAGAGGTCCCGAGCGGGCTAACTCCTGCTGTGACGATCCGGCGCCTGAGGGACCAGGGTGCTTTTATTAGCGTCTCCCATCCTTTTGACCGCTACCGGAATGGCAGCTGGCGACGAGAGGACTTGCTCGCCATCGCCTCGCAGGTCGACGCGATCGAGGTATACAACTCGCGCTGCGTGTTGCCGGGCTTCAATCGCCTGGCGCGCCAGTTCGCCGGGGAGCACCGTCTCCCGGGGACGGTTGGCTCCGATGCGCACGCCTTGTTCGAGCTGGGGCGATCGGTGCTGCTGGTAGAGCCTTTCGAGGGACCGGATGGACTGCGGTCGGCGATCCGCAATGGGGTCCCGAAGGTCAGGTGGTCGCCGCCCTGGTTCCACATTTCGTCACGTTACGCTGTCATATACAAGAAGGTTACAGGTAGACTTGACATCACCTGACAGACATGATAATCTTGCGTGCGTCGTGCCCGGTTTGTGGCGCCGCGGCGCCATGACGGGCATAAAACTTAAACACAGCAGGAGTAATGTAAGATGTCAGAACGCTACGTCGGAACCGTCAAGTGGTTCAATGCCACCAAGGGCTATGGCTTCATCGGTCGTGATGGTGGTGAGGATGTGTTCGTCCATTTCACCGCTATCCAATCTGACGGCTATCGCAAGCTGGAAGCCGAGCAGAAGGTGGAGTTTTCCGTCGAGGAAGGCCCCAAGGGACTGCAAGCAGCCAATGTGGTGCCCCTCTCGTAAGACTCCCTAAAGTTTTGCGAAACCAACAGAGTTGCCGTGAGGCAACTCTGTTTTTTTGTCCCTTCCCAGGCTTCAACTTGATACAACCCTATGGCTCCGATGTGTGGGCGAATACCCGCAGGCGCAGCAGGCGTTCAACTCATTACAGAATCGTGACATTCGTCTTTTTCCATCTGCCTATAATGAATCTGAACCCGTAACTTTTCGGCTCGTCCGGCGACTACCAATAATATGACATTCTTTGGGCTCTTCCGCCGCGATGCGAACAAGCACACGATTCTAGCTTCAGGGCAGGTCGTACCTGACCCCGAACGCTGCGTGCAGTGCGGGATCTGCACCTACAACTGTCCGATCGGCATCGATGTGCGTTCGCATGCCTGGCGCGGCGAGCCCGTGCGACACAGCCAGTGCCTGACGTGCGGCGAATGCGTAATGCGCTGCCCGCGCGGGGTGCTGCGCTTCGAGCAGACGGAATTGTTCGCGAAGGGGGAGCTATGAAATATGTGATCATTGGTGTAGGCGTGGCAGGGATGGCGGCGATCGAGGCGATCCGTTCGCTGGACTCGTCCGGCGAAATCATCCTTGTGGCGGACGATCCGTACGGTTTCTATTCCCGTCCCGGGCTGGCCTATTTTCTTACCGGAGAACTGCACGACAAAGCGCTGTTTCCGCGGAACGCGGAGGACATGCGAAAACTGAATTTCCGCTACCTGACCGCGCGCGTGACCAGGATCCTGCGAAAGGATCGCAGCGTGGAGCTGGAGAATCAGCCGGCGGTTGCGTACGACCGGCTGCTGGTCGCCGTGGGCGCGCAGGCAGTGCCGCTCGAGGTCCCTGGCGCCGACCTCGAAGGCGTGCTGAAGCTGGACCATATGTCCGATGCAAAGCATATCCTGAAGCATGCCCGGCGAGGCAAGACCGCCATCGTTGTCGGCGGCGGGATCACGGCCCTGGAGCTGGTGGAGGGACTTCGGGCACATGGCGTGAGAGTCCATTATCTGCTGCGCGGCGACCGCTACTGGAGCAACGTGCTGGATGAGCAGGAATCGCGGATCATCGAGCGACGCCTGCAGGAGGCCGGCGTGACGCTCCACCACCGGGCGGAGGTGATCGAGATCGCCGGTCGTGGGGGACGCGTCAGTGGTGTTCGCCTGTTGAACGGGCAGACGCTGCCATGCGATTTGCTGGCGTATGCCATTGGCATCCGTCCGCGCCTCGATCTGGCAAAGCAGGCGGGCCTGGCGCTCGATCGTGGCATCCTGGTAAACGAATATCTCCAGACGAACGATCCCGATATCTACGCGGCTGGCGATGTGGCGCAGGCCTACGATCCGCTGAGCGGCAGATCCGTTCTGGACAGCCTGTGGACCCCCGCGCGCCAGCAGGGTCAGACGGCCGGATTGAACATGGCGGGCAGGAAGACTGCCTATATCAAAGCTCCGCCTTTCAACATCACGCGGCTGGCGGGGTTGACGACGACGATCATCGGCACGGTGGGGCGCGGCCGCGATGAAGACCTGGTCGGCATTGCGCGCGGCGATAGCGAGACCTGGCGCCAGCTGCCCGACTCGATGGTGGCGCAAACGGGATTCGATGTCAACCGGCTGCGCCTGCTGGTTGGTGAACAGACCCTGCTGGGCGCGATCGTAATGGGCGACCAAAAGCTTTCCTTTCCCCTGCAAAAGCTCATTTCGGGGCGAGTGGACATTTCGCCGATCCGGGAGAGGTTGCTGGCGCCCAATGCTGAGGTTGCGAATATCGTTGCCGATTTTTGGGCAACACGCGAATCCCAATTCCGCGCAAATTTGCAGTAGGTCCGTAGAAGGTATCTGCCTATGCTTCGAGGCAATAGAGAACTCTGGCTGGCATCCCTTGCCATGATCTTGATCACAGGACTGTATGGGCTGGTTCTTGTCATGACGCGCGAGATCCCGCCAGCCGGTGAATTGTTCGGTCATGCAATTGGCATCGTCGGCTTCCTGCTCATGCTCATGACTGAGACCCTTTACAGCCTGCGGAAACGAAGCCGCACCGTGCGCTGGGGACGGATGTCGCTGTGGCTGCAGTTCCACATTTTCACTGGCCTCGTCGGACCCTACATGGTGCTGCTGCATACCTCCTGGAAGTTCAACGGGATCGCGGGGATCACAACGCTGTTCACCGTCATCATTGTCGTCAGCGGGTTTATCGGGCGCTACATCTTTACCCGCATCCCGCGCACGATCGATGGACTTGTGATCGACGGGGCTCTCTCCCAGGAGGCACTCAGGCAGGCGCGGCAGTTGATGGCGCTGTGGCATACCGTTCACATCCCCATCGGGATGGTGCTGTTCATCTCTGCATTTGTGCATGTCGGCGCGGCGTTGTATTACGCCACATTCCTGAAATAAGAGGCAGAATGCGAAGCTCTCGGCTGGGCTGCTTGACAGGGACGGGGATCCTGGCGGCGCTGATCACGGCGCTTGCGATCGCGGGCTATGCCTATGCGCGCGGTGGGCTGATGTATAACCCTGGGCCGTTGAATGCGCAGAGTGGGGAGACTCTGGGCGGCGTATCCTCCCACGCGCAGACAGGCAGCGATTGTGAAGCCTGTCATGGGGCGCCCTGGGATTCTGCCACGATGGCAGACCGCTGTTCAGCCTGCCATACGGAAATTGCTCGACAGATGCGTGATGTCGCCACTGTTCATGGGACGCTCATGCACAAAGATCCGAGCCTGGGCTGTCGCCACTGCCACCCGGAACATCGCGGCGCGCAGGCTGCCCTCACCCGCATGGATAGCGGCTCGTTCCCGCACGAGGTGGTGGGATTCTCCCTGAAGGGGCACGGGCGAACAACTGCGGGAGCGCCGTTTTCGTGCGACGACTGTCATCACGGCGATATCACCACCTTTGCCCTCGATACCTGCGATGCCTGTCATCGCCAGATCGACCTCGGTTTTATGACCGCCCACGAGATCTCCTTTGGCGCGGCTTGCCTTGATTGCCACGACGGCCTGGACCGCTTTGGCAAGGGCTTCGATCACAACGCCTTTTCATTCAAGATCACTGGCAAACACGTCGGGCTCGCTTGCGTGCAGTGTCACCTCAACACGCGTGGGCTGGGAGACTTTCCGCAGGCATTGCAGGATTGCCATTCCTGTCACCAGAAGGACGATCCGCATGACGGACGGTTTGGTGTGGATTGTGGTACGTGTCATACTGCCGATGGCTGGACACCTGCAAAGTTCGACCATAATCTCGCTGCCTTCAAACTGGAGGGCAGGCACGTGGACGTCGCTTGTGAGTCGTGCCATGTAAACAGGCAGTTCAAAGGAACGCCTACGGATTGCTATTCCTGCCACCAGCAGAACGATGAACATAACGGGCAATTCGGGCAGGATTGTTCTGCCTGCCATAACCCGTCCAGCTGGGACAATGTGAGCTTCGATCATAATCAGAGCAAGTTCCCCCTCACCGGCGCCCACGCAGATTTGGATTGTCAGAGGTGTCATTCCACCGGTCAGTTCGCGGGATTGTCCACCGCCTGTGCAAGCTGTCACGCAGACCCAGTCTTTCACGCGGGTATGTTTGGTGCGGATTGTGCAGGTTGCCATTCGACGGACAACTGGTTTGCGAGATACACCGGCCCGCACCCGGGCATTGCCGACGAGGGTGGGAGCGGCGTGAACCACGGTGGTGCCTCGTGCCGCGATTGCCACACACAGACCTTGCAAAGCGCGACGTGCCTGGCTTGCCATAAAAGCAATAACCCCAATGGCGACTGATTAAGAATAGGCAACATCCCATCAGAAGATGGGATGTTGTGCTTTATGGGTTTGTGTGATGCTACCAAACCCGTCCCTGCATATCTGGACGCACAATGGATTGCATCAGCGCGCCGACGGGTCCGTTTGCAATGGGGAGCATGAACCCGAGGAGGATATTGCCTGCCAGTGCCAGGGCAAACAGATTCGCCAGGGCAAACCCCACCAGCATGACGCCCACACCGAGTCCAATGATGCCAGTCAGGGAGGTGACGATCTTTTTCCGGAAACCGCCCCAGATGCTCAGGATCAATCCACCTGCCAGAATGCCGATACCCATGGCAGATTCCATTTGTAATCTTCAAGGATTACAATTCGCAGAAAATAACTCACATGAGACGCAAATGAATACCTTTTCATTCAACTCCCGGCGTTCGCCTGTTTATAGTCGCGGTGGAATGGTTGCCACGTCCCAGCCCCTGGCAACGGCGGCGGGAGTGGAAATCCTCTCGAAGGGCGGCAGCGCCGCCGATGCCGCGGTCGCAGCCGGCGCGGCGCTCAACGTCACCGAACCGACCTCGACCGGAATCGGTGGGGACATGTTCGCACTGTACTATTCGGCGGAGACAGGGCGAGTCACCGCCTTGAACGGATCCGGCCGGGCGCCTGCTGCCCTGCCACTGGACCGGCTGCAGCGGGAGGGATTTTCCACGGAACTGCCGCCGTTCCATGCGCATACCGTCACCGTTCCGGGTGCCTGTGCAGGCTGGTTCGACCTGGTCGAACGGCATGGCTCACTCTCGATGGAGCAGATTCTTGCCCCCGCGATTCGCCTGGCGCGGGAGGGGTTTCCCGTTGGGCCGATCACCTCGCATTCCTGGAAGCGCGGCGCGCAGAACCAGCTCCGGTCGGCGCCGAACGGGCAGGAGCTGACGATCGACGGCCGCGGACCGGAACCGGGCGAGATCTTCCGCAACCCGAACCTGGCGCGCACACTGGAGCTCGTCGCCCGGGACGGCAAGCAGGCGTTCTATCAGGGCGAGATTGCCGAAGCGATTGTGCGGGTGATCCAGGAGGCCGGCGGGACCATGTCTCTGGAGGATCTTGCCTCGCACCGCTCCACGTGGGAGCAGCCGATCTCCGTCGAGTACCGCGGCTTGCGCGTCTACGAATGTCCGCCGAACGGACAGGGCATTACCGCATTACTGGCGTTGAATATCCTGGAAGGCTTCGAGCTTTCTGCCCTTGCGCCTCTTTCGGCCAAGCGCCTGCATCTCCTAATCGAAGCGCTACGCCTGGGGTTTGCCGACTCGCGCTGGTATGTGGCGGACCCAGAATTCTGCGCTGTGCCGGTTGCAGGTCTGCTGTCAAAGCAATATGCCAGCCAGCGGCGGGACATGATCGACAGGCAGCGCGCCACTATCGATCAAAGGCATGGCACGCCGGTATCGTCATCGGCGACTGTGTATCTCAGCGTGGTGGATCGCCATGGGAATGCCTGCTCGTTCATCAACAGCAACTACTGGGGCTTCGGAACGGGGATCGTGCCAAAGGGGTATGGCTTCACGCTGCAGAACCGGGGGCATAACTTTAGCCTGGATCCAGATCACCCTAACGCCCTCGCGCCGCACAAACGACCCTACCACACCATTATTCCGGCAATGGTTACTCGCGCTGAGCGCAGTGGCGCGCAGCGCCATGCAGACGAAACGCAGGTCGGCGGTGAAACCCTCTACGCCTCCTATGGCGTCATGGGAGGATTCATGCAGCCGCAGGGCCATGTCCAGGTGCTTTCGGCGCTTGTCGATCACGGGCTGGACCCGCAATCCGCCCTCGACCTGCCGCGTTTCTGCATCGACGTGGAAGAGTCCGGTGGACGCGTGGCGCTCGAAGAGGGGATTCCTGCGAGCGTGGTTTCTGACCTTCAGAGGATGGGTCACCCCGTGCAGATGGTCAGCGGCTTCGAACGCTCCCTCTTCGGCAGGGGACAGGTCATTCTGCGGGATGCCGGCACAGGCGTCCTGTGCGCGGGCAGCGACCCACGTGCCGATGGCTGCGCGATGGGGCTTACCTGATTTCCCGGGTTACTTTCTACAGTAAAAATTAGTGATAACCATCTCTGGAAAGACCGGAGCGGCGGAGTATAATGAAACATATGAATATATACTCAGTTGTTGAATTAAAGGAGCGATCCGGATGCCTGTTTTGACCGAGCATATAGGAGCGCACGTGGCAGAGCTCTTTCGCGCCTTCAGCGATACCAGTCGCATCCGCATCATGTCGGCACTGCTGGAAGGTGAGAAGAATGTGAGCACCCTGGCTGGCCTGGTGGGGATTAGCGAATCGGCGGTCTCCCACCACATGCGCGGGCTGCGGCAAATGCACCTGGTCCTGGCGCGGCGCGAGGGCAAGGAAGTTTACTATCGCATCGAGGATGAGCACATCATCGCGCTTCTGCAACAAGGGATCAGACACATCACAGAAAAGTAGACCGGGATCTTCCTTGTTGTCATTTTCCCGGGGAGGTGGATCATCGTATGGCAGCATTGACCCCTGAGCAGGTCTCCGCACCTGCTCCCCAACAAACCCTGACCGGGCTCGCCGAGGCGGAGGTTCTGGAGCGCCGGGTCCAGTGCGGAGAGAATCGGTTGCCTGTCGAGAAAGGGACCTCCGCCTGGACAATTCTGCTGGCGCAGTTCAAGAGCCCGCTGGTCTATATCATCCTGGTCGCGGCGGCGGTCTCACTCCTGGTGGGCGAGCCGGGAGATTTTGGCATCATCATGGCGGTCGTCGTGATCGATGTCGTTCTGGGGTTCATCCAGGAATACCAGGCACAGAAAACCTACACCAGCCTGAAAGGCTTGCTCAAGCCCACTACCACGGTGGTCCGGGATGGCCAGCGCCGGGAGATCGAGCTCTGGGAGCTGGTGCCGGATGACCTGGTGCTGCTCAACATGGGAGAGCGTGTCCCCGGCGATGGTGTTCTGGTGGAGAGCATGAAGATCGCGGTCGACGAGGCGATCCTGACCGGGGAAAGCGAGCCAGTAAACAAAAACACGGCAGAAGATCAATGCCAGATCTTCATGGGGACAACAGTTGTGGCAGGACGGGGGATCATGCGTGTCACGAAAACAGGCTTGAGCACAGAGCTCGGACAGATTGCGACCAGCCTGCAGCAACACATCGAAGAAGCCACGCCACTCCAGGTCCGTCTGGCGGCGTTCAGCAAGATCCTGACCTACGTGGTCGTGGCTTTTACGCTGCTCATCCTATTGGTTGGCGTGCTGATGGGCCATGACTTCCTGAACATGCTGCGCACGTCCATTATCCTGGCGATCGCGGCAGTCCCGGAGGGCTTGCTGATCGCTGTGACCGTGATCCTGGTCCTGGGCATGCGCAAAATCCTCCGGCGAAATGGCCTGGTGAAGAAGCTGCTGGCGGTTGAGACTCTGGGGTCGGTCACGACTATCTGCACAGATAAGACCGGTACGCTCACCGAAGGCCGGATGCGTGTCACCCGGACCGAACTGCTTGACCCAACCCGCGCCCTGCAGACCATGGTCTTGTGCAATGACCTCGAAGGTCCTGTGGATCTTGCCATGTGGGAACACGCCCGGCAGCTCCTGAACGAAGATCCGCAGGCGATGGTGGATCAATCCGAGCGGCTGGCGGAGGAATTCTTCACAAGCGAGACCAAGTACATGATCACGGCGATTACGGGCAGCTTGTTCCAGGGCACGGGATATAACTTCTTGAAGGGTGCCCCGGAGATCGTGCTAGGCATGTGCCAGATTGCCGCGAGCGATAAAGAACACATCCTTGGGCTCGTCGATCGATGGGCGGGTGAAGGGCTGCGCCTGCTGGGATTGGCGTATCGCCCGTTGGGCAGGCTGGAAGACTATAGTGGCTATAGCTGGGTCGGGCTGGTCGGCATGGAAGATCCCGTCCGTGAAGGCGTGGTAGAGGCAGTTCGCGTGGCGCAGCGTGCAGGGATCCAGGTCAAGATGATCACAGGTGACTATCGCCGCACGGCGGAGCATATCGCCGGCAGTATCGGTCTGCGGAGCGCGGGGGATCCAAGCCTGGAGGGTCCGGAAGTGGCGGCTCTGAGTGAGAACGAGCTCCAGGAGAGGGTGATGACGACCAGCGTCTTCTCGCGTATCCGGCCGCAGGACAAGCTGCGGATCGTGAAAGCACTGCAGACGAATGGCCAGATCGCAGCCATGATCGGGGACGGCGTCAACGATGCGCCGGCTCTCCAGCGCGCCAACATTGGTGTAGTGGTGGGGAGCGCCTCCGATGTGGCAAAGGAGACAGCCGACCTGATCCTGCTGGATAGCAATTTCAGTACAGTGGTCGCGGCGGTTGAGGAAGGCCGGGTCATCTTCGAGAACATCCGCAAGGTGGTCGCGTACGTCCTGTCCAACTCGTTTGCCGAAGTCCTGACCATCTTCGTCTCGATGTTGCTGGGCTGGCCCGCTCCCCTGGCGGTGGCGCAGATCCTGTGGATTCACCTGATCTGCGATGGACCCTCGGATATTGTGCTGGGCTTTGAGCCGGTGGAGGAAGGCATCATGGATGAAAAGCCCAAGTCCATCAAAGAACCTGTGCTGACTACACTGGGAGCCGTGATGATCGGCGTGATCAGCATCACGAGCGCCATCTTTGCTTTGCTTCTCTTCGGACATTTCTGGGGCGTCCACAATGACCCGGTAGAAGGCCGGAGCATTGTGTTTGCCAGTTTTGCAGTCAACTCCATGATCTACATCTTTGCCTATCGCAGCATGCGACGCTCCCTCTTCCGCAGCGGTCCGCTGACTCGCAACAAGCCGCTGATCTGGGCGGTCCTCTCCGGTTTGCTCATGGTTGTCATCCCGTTTACCATCCCTGGCCTACGAAACTTGCTGGGAATTGTGCCCTTGAGCCTGGATGAGTGGCTATGGGTCGCCGGCGTGGCAATCGCATTGCTGATCGCCGTGGAAACTGGAAAAGCCATCAATATGGTTTTTCAACGGCGTCGGACGGATATCAGGGCACAGAGGAGCTGATATGAAAGCTGCAACCCTGGATTTGCTTGCCTGCCCGGTGTGCCACGAAAGCCTGGATTACGCGGGGAGGGGCCAAGAAACGCTTCACGCGGGTCTTCTGATCTGTTCCCTCTGCGGGAAGGAATATCCGATTGTCGATGGCATCCCGCATTTCATCGAACCCGAAGCCCTGACCGGTTTCAACCGTCGCTTCGCGCGCATGTACAACTGGTTCTCCTGGATCTATGCCCTTTTCTCGAAAATTGCGTTTGCCTACATCGGCATGGATGAAGAAACCGGCCGGCGCGAGATCACCGACCGGCTCGAGCCGCGCGGTGGACGCGTGCTCGAAGTCTCGGTGGGTCCGGGTATCAACCTCCCGTACCTGATGAACCGCTCCGATGTCGGTGAAGTCTTCGGCCTGGACATTTCCCTCGGTCAGCTGCAGCGTTGTCAGCGGTATGTGGCGGCAAAAGGCTGGAGCGTGGACCTCTTCCTCGCCAACGGCGAGCAGCTGCCGTTCCGGGATGAGTCGTTCGGGGGCGTTTTCCACGTTGGCGGCATTAACTTCTTCAACGATAAAAAAGCTGCCATCGACGAGATGATCCGGGTGGCAAAACCCGAGGCGCGCATCCTGATCGCCGATGAGACAGAAAAGGGCGCACAGGGCTATGAGAAATTTATCCCCGGGTTCAAAGAATCTTTTGGCGGGAAACGCAGTGAGATCGTCCCGCCCATCGACCTGGTCCCATCAAGTATGCTGGAGACCCGCGTTTTCGATGTTTGGAAAGGTTGGCTGTATTGCCTTGAGTTCCGAAAGCCATAAGGCAAGGAGGCTGCATGAAAGCAGATGCGTTCCGCGATCAGGTTGTTGTCGTTACCGGGGCATCCGCTGGCATCGGCAAATCGCTGGCGTTTATACTCGCAGGTCAATGTGCGAAGGTAGTCATCGCGGCGCGGCGCGCCGACCGTTTGGAACAGATCGCCGAGCAATGCCATATCTTTTGTGGGGATGTCACTGTTGTCCCGACCGATGTCAGCGACGAGACGCAATGCAAAGCCTTAATCGAAAAGACGATTGCGACCTACGGCCGGCTGGACATGCTCATCAACAACGCCGGGATGGCAGCCAGCGCGCTGCTGGATGAGTACCCGGATCTCTGTCTGTTCAAAAAGACAATGGATGTCAATTTCTACGGGGCGGTCTATTGCACCTATTATGCGCTGCCGCACCTGAAGCAGACCCGGGGACGGATCGTCGCGATTTCCAGCCTGGGCGGCAAGGCTGCCATCCCGTACAACACACCGTACTGTGCCAGTAAATATGCGATGCACGGATTTTACGATTCGCTGCGCATGGAGCTGCGCCCGCACGGCGTGAGCTGTACGGTGGTTTGTCCCTGGTGGGTGGCGACGGAATTCCACGAATCGCAATTGAACAAGGATGGGGTGCCTCGCGGACCACGCGGGCGCGCTTACTATACCAAGAGGACAATGACCTCCGACCAGTGTGCGAAGATCGCTCTGGATGCTGCTTACAAGCGCCGCCGCGAGGTTTTGATGGGACCCGGCCTCCTCGCGACCTGGATCAAGACGTTTGCACCCGGTCTCCTGGACTGGCTGACGTTCAAGATGTTCCTTGAACCCGCCATCCGCCGCTTCAGGGCCGGGAAGATCGAGGTGTAGTCATGACAGGGGAATCCATCTTCCATACTTCATTTCTCATCCTGTTCCTGATGCTGCTTGCTATGCGGGTCTATTTCATGATCAAGCTGCGCCGCTCCGGAGGGCGGATCACGCCTGGGAAAGAGGCCATCGAGCGTGAAGGTGGGCAGGGGATCTTCATTTTGCGCGTGATTCTGTTCTTAGTCCTGATGACATTTTTAGTCATGTACATCCTTGGCGCAAAATGGATCGACGGGTTTCGCTTTCCTTTGCCAGTATGGTTGCGTTGGACAGGATTTGCGATCGGCGTTGTCAGTGTCGCATTCTGGACGTGGACCCAGCTCACACTGGACACACAGTGGTCGGCCCAATTACAGTTGAGGGAGAATCACCATCTGGTCAGCACGGGACCTTATGCCAGGATCCGGCATCCACTGTATGCAGGAATGCTCGGCTGGTGCATTTCCCTGATTCTGCTGACCGCCAATTGGATCTTTGCCGGAGTCTGTTTGCTCGCCATGCTTGGGTTGTTGTGGCGCATTCCCAGGGAAGAACGGATGATGATCGAAGCCTTCGGAGATGAATACAAAGTCTACATGCAACATACCGGCAGGCTGCTTCCAAGGTTGTTCCATTAAGGAGCGAGGATATGGCTGAAAAAATTTCGCAGACACTGACCGGTGTTTCCGAGACCCTGTTGATGACGCTTTACGTGCGGGCACGCGAGTCGCAGCATCCGGATGGCGTCCTTAAGGATGATCTTGCGGTCGAAATGGTCAACCGGCTCGAATGTGACTTTTCACGGCTCAGGATGCAGCGACACGATGAGGTTGCCGTCCTCATGCGGATGAGAAAGGTCGATAGTCTTGTGCGGGGTTTCCTCGCCCGCTACCCCGAGGCGGTCGTCGTCCACATCGGTTGCGGGCTGGATACGCGCTTCCAGCGTGTCGCGGAGCGCAACGACCGGGTCGAGTGGTTCGATCTGGACGTGCCGCCCGTGATTGAGCTGCGACGCAAGCTGCTCAGGAGCGAGAACAGACGGAATCATATGCTTGCTGCCTCCGTGTTTGATGAGCCCTGGCTGGAAGAGCTGGACCGATACAGGCCGCGTCCCTTCCTGTTCGTCGCCGAGGGCGTTCTTCCGTATTTTGAAGAGGATCAGGTCCGAGCGTTGTTCATCAGGCTGCGCGGACGGTTCCCCGGCTCAGAGCTGGTTACCGACGCGCACACGCCTTTCGTGATCTGGGCAGACAATCTGCACCTGGCATTTGCGGGTGTCGAGGCGCGCCTGCACTGGGCATTGAAAAATCCGCGCGATGTCGAGAACTGGGCCGCGGGGATCCGTCTCCTGGAGGAGTGGAACTATTATGAGGAAGATGACCCCCGCTTGAGGGCCTTCCGCTGGGTGCGCTGGATCCCGCCCCTGGCGAAGTCCTCCGGCATCTTCCACTACAGGTTGGGCTGACTCGATGGGAATGACCAATCGTTGGAACCGGTTCATTTACCGGTTGTGGGCGCCAGTGTACGATTCGACGGTTGACCGTTTCTTCCGGCCGGGACGGGAACGGGCGCTGGAATTGCTCGCTCTTCAATCCGGTGAACGCGTCCTGATCCCCGGCATCGGTACCGGCGCGGATCTACCGCTTCTGCCCGCGAACGTTCAGGTAACGGGGGTCGATCTCAGCCCGGAGATGCTCTCCAAAGCACACTCCAGGCTCGAACGATCTCCCGGGTCCGTTCAGCTGGTCCAGGGCGATGCGCAGAGCTTCCTCTTCGAGCCTGCTTCCTTCAATGCTGCGATTCTGAATCTGATCCTCTCCGTGGTCCCAGATGGAAAC
>DAITPI010000042.1:0-16631 GCA_036833655.1 Anaerolineales bacterium
TCAGGATCGTACTCTTGCTGCTTGATCCAATCCCAGGCCGTAGCCACAGACTCTTTCCACGCCTGATCCACCATCCAGGCGCGAGCGAGCTCGGCTTCGATCTCCTCTTCGGTGGCGCCATCGAACACCGGCGTCACGGCACGATAGCCAAGGCGCTTGGCCGCCCATCCAAGATGGACCTCCAGCACCTGACCGATGTTCATACGACCCGGGACGCCCAGCGGATTCAGGATGATATCCACCGGTGTGCCATCTTCGAGGAAAGGCATATCCTCAACTGGGACGACCTTGGAGACCACACCCTTATTGCCATGACGACCTGCCATCTTGTCGCCGGCGGTCAGCTTGCGGCGCTGCGCCACCGAGACACGTACCATCATATCCACGCCAGCGGAGAGGTCGGAGTTCTCCTCGCGGGTGAACACCTTGACGTCCACAACTTTGCCGCGCTCACCGTGAGGCATGCGCAGCGACGTATCCTTCACATCGCGTGACTTCTCACCAAAGATAGCGCGCAGCAGGCGCTCTTCCGGGGTCAGCTCCTTCTCACCTTTCGGCGTGATCTTGCCAACCAGAATATCGTTGGGCCCCACTTCCGCGCCGATACGGATGATGCCGTTTTCGTCGAGGTCTTTGATCGCATCCTCGCCCACATTGGGAATATCACGAGTAATTTCTTCCGGACCCAGCTTGGTATCCCGGGCTTCTACTTCATACTTCTCGATATGGACCGAGGTGAAGCGGTCTTCCTGGACCAGCCGCTCGGAAATCAGGATCGCATCTTCAAAGTTGCCGCCTTCCCAGGAGAGAAACGCTACGACCACATTCTGACCCAGAGCCAGCTGACCGCTCTCGGTGGAGGACGAGTCGGCAATGATATCGCCCTTCTTGATCTTCTGGCCTTTGACAACAGCCGGGCGCTGATCGATGCAGGTGCTCTGATTGGATCTCTGGTACTTGCGCAGCACGTACGTGCGATTGCCGCCTCTTTCTTTGACGGTTATCGTGTTACCGGTGACAGAGGTGACCTCGCCATCCGCTTCCGCGACCACCACCTGACCGGAGTCCAGCGCAGCATGGTATTCCATGCCCGTGGAGACCAGCGGGATCTCGGGCCGGACGAGCGGGACCGCCTGCGCCTGCATGTTGGAGCCCATCAAAGCGCGGTTCGCATCGTCATGCTCCAGGAACGGGATCAAGGCGGCGCTAATGCCCACCACTTGGTGCGGCGCCACATCCATGTAATCGATGGCATCCGGCGTGGCGAAAATGAAGCCGGAGTGATAACGGCAGGAGACACGATCACGCACAAACTCCTTAATATCAGTCAACGGTGCGTTCGCCTGAGCAATGACATACTTGTCTTCTGCATCAGCAGATAGATAATCGAACTGGTCAGAGACGTACGGGACGATGCTGGCCGGATTACCCGTTTTGGCGATGCGCTTCACCATTTTCGAGTCGATCGTCTCACCAGATTTGAATAGCACCTCGCCGCTCTTCGGATCGACCACGTTCTCGCGCAGGGTCCGGCCTTCGAGCCGCTCATCGTCATGCTGCATAGTCCGGAAAACCTTGCGATAGGGAGTTTCAATGAAGCCGTACTCGTTCACGCGTGCAAACGAAGCCAAACGGCCGATCAAACCGATGTTCGGACCTTCAGGCGTCTCGATCGGGCAGATACGGCCATAGTGCGAGTGATGGACGTCGCGCACATCGAAGCCGGCGCGCTCCCGGCGCAGACCACCCGGACCCAGCGCCGACAGCGTGCGCTTATGACGCAGCTCGGCGAGCGGGTTGGTCTGGTCCATGAACTGGGAAAGCTGGGAGGAGCCGAAGAACTCGCGCAGGGCAGCAACCACCGGGCGGATATTGACCAACGTCACTGGTGAAAGCTGCTCCTGATCTCGGATGGACATGCGCTCCTTGATGACGCGCTCCATGCGGCGCAGGCCGATGCGCAGCTTGTTCTGGATCAGCTCACCCACCGTCTTGACGCGGCGATTGCCGAGATGATCGATATCATCCGGTGGCTCGACCCCGTTATTGATCTGGATCATGCGGCGGACCAGACGGATCACGTCCTGTTTGGTCACGGTGCGATGGGGAATCGGCACATTGAGATCCAGCTTCTGGTTGAGCTTGTAGCGACCGACGCGCTCGAGGTCATAATGGCGCTGGTCGAAGAGCTGCTCCTCGAGGAACTGGCGGGCATTCTCCAGGGTCGCGGGATCGCCGGGACGCATGCGCTTGAAGAACTCGATTAGAGCCGCTTCGGCGATTGTCTGCTTGTTGGTGACTTCCCACTCAGGCTCCTGCTTTAAAGTGGAGGCAATGAACAGGCGCTCGGGATTGTTATCCACGTCCTGGAACAGCGACAGGATCTCCTCATCGCTGCCAGCCACAAGCGGCGAGTCCTTGGTGCCATCGTCCACGGCAGCCAGGGCGCGCAAGAAAACGGTGATGGGCACAGTGCGCTTGCGGTTGAACTTGAGGATGATATAGTCAGATTTGCGGGTCTCGAACTCCATCCAGGCGCCACGATCGGGGATCAGCTTGGACATCGCCAGGGGACGCCCGGTGGCGCGGTCGGTCGGAGCTTCGAAATAGACACCCGGGGAGCGGATGAGCTGCGAGACGACAACACGCTCCGTCCCGTTAATAATGAACGTGCCCTTGTCAGTCATCTCCGGGAAGTCGCCCAGGAAGATATCCTGTTTGATCGGCTCCGGGACATCGGGACCTGCCAGCAGCACGGACACATACAGCGGGCTGGCATACGTGAGATCGCGCTCGACACATTCTTCGATTGTATGCTTGGGATCGCCAAACCAATACTTGAGGCCCCACTGCTTCGCTTCGGGGCTGCGGCTCGGGAAATATAACTTCATTCCCTTGTTGTACGATTCGATTGGGGAGACCTCGTGGAAGAGATCGCCTAGCCCCTCCTTTTTGAGGCGTTCGAAAGAGTCAAGCTGGACTTCAATTAGATTGGGGAGTTTGATATTGATCGGGATACGCGCGTAACTTTTGCGGGGTAAAGAAGACATTCGTTTCACTCCTGGCCTGGGGCTGGTGAGTCGGGTACAAGATAGGATATCGACCGCTTTACTTTATTCTTTTTGAGTACTGGGTAATCAAATACAGAAGGGATGCAGCTGGCTGTTAACACACAAATCCATCCCGCGACTTTTGGCGGGATAGCAAACGACAATTATATGCAAAAGTTCATTTATGCGCAAGGGGCAATTTGGTTTGGAGCGCTGTCCCCACTGGTGTCCAGGAATGGGCAGATTCTAACACAATTTGTCATTTGCGCAACCTGGGGAGGACCGATGGGGTTTTGATTGATAGAATTCCAAGAACGAAAACTTCCCGGAGGCACCATGACGGCACCGCAGACAACAGTCAACGACAGACGTGAAATCTTCGGCTGGGCCATGTACGACTGGGCCAATTCGGCCTTCAGCACCACGGTAGGAACGGTCTTCCTAGGTCCTTACATTGCCTCCCTCGCGGCTGCGGCTGCCGGTCCGGACGGTCTGGCGCGTTTCTTCGGAATCCCTATCGCACCAGATTCTTTCCTCCCGTACTGCATTTCATTTTCCGTAGGGCTGCAAGTCCTGTTCCTCCCTATTCTTGGCGCCATCGCCGACTACTCCCACCTGCGCAAGCGCATGATGCAGATCTTCGCATTCATCGGCGCCTTCTCCACTGTTCTTATGTTTCTCATCACGGGCAATCTGTGGTGGCTCGGGGGGGTGCTGTTCATCGTTGCCAATCTTGCCTTCGGAGCCGCGATCGTCTTTTACAACGCCTATCTCCCCGATATCGCCAGCGAAGACCAGCGCGACCGGGTATCCTCCTATGGCTGGGCCATGGGCTATCTGGGCGGCGGGATTCTGCTAGCCTTGAACCTGGCGTTCTTCATTTTCAGCGAGGACCTGGGCGTCCCAGGGGATCTGGCGGTGCGCATCAACCTGGCTTCGGCAGGTCTGTGGTGGCTGGCGTTCTCCTTCGTTACCTGGTCACGCCTGCGCCCACGGCATGCAGCGCGCCCCCTGCCCGAAGGCGAGACCTACGTCAGCGTGGGATTCAAGCAACTGGGCAGAACATTCCGGGAAATGAAGAACTTCCCCGAGACACTGAAGTACCTCCTGGCGTATTTCCTCTATAACGATGGGATCCAGACCGTCATCGCTGTGTCATCCACCTTCGCGGCAGCGCCCATCGCTCGCGGCGGGATCGAGCTCCCGCAGGATACGCTCATCGCGGTGATCCTCATGATCCAGTTTGTCGCGTTCTTCGGGGCGCTTTTCTGGGGGCGGCTGGCGACCTGGATCGGGGCCAAACGCTCGATCATTGTCAGCCTGGTGATCTGGGCAGGCGTGGTGATCTATACCTGGGGCGGGTTGAAGGGCGAGTCACGCGTGGCAGAATTCTTTGTCCTCGGAATCTTCATTGCCCTTGTGATGGGCGGATCGCAAGCCATCAGCCGCAGTCTCTTTGCCCAGATGATCCCCAAGGGAAAGGAAGCCGAATTCTATTCCTTCTATGAGGTCAGCGAACGCGGCACCTCCTGGACAGGTCCCTTGATCTTCGGGTTGGCGAACCAGGTCTTCGGCAGCCTGCGTTACGGAATCCTTTCGTTGATCTTTTATTTCATTGCAGGTTTGATCGTCTTGCCGTTTGTAAATGTACAGAAAGCCATGGACGATGTGAAGAAACACTCGTAAACCAGAACGACCGAGGCAATATGCCCCGGTCGTTTTCAACATTCATACCCTATAACTTCGGCAAGACGATCGACTGCTGTTTCTGATACTTGCCTTTCTTATCCGCGTACGAGATCTCACATTCCTCATCCGCCTCGAAAAAGAGCACCTGCGCCAGGCCCTCGTTGGCATAGATCTTCGCGGGCAGCGGTGTGGTGTTCGAGATCTCGAGAGTGACGAAGCCTTCCCATTCCGGCTCGAAGGGCGTGACATTCACGATGATTCCACAGCGGGCATAGGTCGATTTTCCCAGACAGATGGTCAGCACCTTACGCGGGATGCGAAAATACTCCACAGTGCGGGCAAGGGCAAATGAATTGGGCGGGATAACGCAGACGTCGCCGATGTAATCCACCATGGATTTGGTATCGAAGTTCTTCGGGTCCACCGTCGCCGAGAACACGTTCGTAAAAATCTTGAATTCATCCGCCACGCGGACATCGTAGCCGTACGAAGAAACGCCATACGATACGACCCCATTGCGGACTTGCTTCTCTTCGAACGGCTCGATCATGCGGTGTTCGTGCGCCATCCTGCGAATCCAGTGATCAGGTTTGAGTCCCATATCTGCTCCAAATTGAGTTTATTTCGCCATCAAAACGACCCGGGTAAGCTTGCCCGATTCTACTTCAACCCAGCGTTCCAGGATTAGGCCGTTCATATCAACTGCAATGCGATACCGACCAGCAGGCAGCTCTCCAAGCCCTGCGTTTTCATCACTATTTAACACGTCAGCAGCATAGGTCGTGACATAATAGGATTTGGACGGCGACTGGGCTTGATTTGCGTATCGCTGGATCGTCAGCCTGGCATACTGCGCCAGACTCCCATCCGCATTGACGATCGTAATCATCAGCGCGCCCAGGGGAGTTCCATCCGGATCCACAGGCGGCGTCAGCCACAACTCAGGGTTGTGCGTCGCGAAATAGTCCTGTCCTTTTCCCTGACGGACCTCGAAATGGAGATGGCTGCCGATCGCCACCCCGGTCCTCCCCACTTCCCCAATTTTGTCCCCAGCACGCACATTTTGTCCTGCCACGGCAACTATTTTTGAGAGATGGGCATAGAGAGTGAATAGCTGACCGGCATGCTCGATCACCACAACATTCCCATAGAAATTTTGCCAGGGCGAATAGCCGGCTGCCTGATCGGGCCCCGCAAAGAGGATGACTCCATCCTCGGCGGCGTAGACCGGCGTTCCGCTCGGGTTGGGAAACTCGACGCCATGGTGGGGATCACGCGTACCGTCCGCCGTGGAGCCGTAGCGATAAGAAGGATCGATCCGATCGTTCGCGGGCGGCTGGATCGGACGCTGTAAGATGAAGTGACCATCAGTAATGCAGAAGTCTGCATGGAATGGATCACAGCGTGATTCTGGCGTGAGTGTCGGGGACTGCGTTTGCGTAGAAGGTAGAGACGTGCTGGTAGGAATCGTCGTCTCCGTATTCACCACGGCTGGCGGCAACGGGGTTGCGTTGGTCGCGGTGCAAGAGACCAAAATCATGGTCAGAAAAGAGAAGAGGAAAACCCTCCTATGTGCGCTTCGACTGCGCTCCTCACAGATCATTCGTCGCTCCGCTCAGCGCGAGTGTCCTAGATCCCTCCCCGCGTTTGCATGGTCTGGCGGATCTCCTGCTCCAGCTCATCGGCTTTCGCTTCGATCTCCTTGAGCTCTTCGAGCATCTTCTCCCCCACCGATTTATCGGAAAGCGAATTGAGATTGATTTTCACGTTATAACCGGCCGCGGTCAGGGCTGCGCGGGACATGGCAAACCCGGACATGGAGTCGCTGATCGCGTTGATGTTCGCCTCTCGGGCGCACTTCAGGGCCAGCTCCATGACCTTGACCGCATCCTTTGCCACCCTTAGGGGAACGCGCGCGGCATTGAGAGTGGCAATCTTAATGGCCGCGCTGCGTTTGGATTGTTCCTGCTCTGTATCTTTGGGAAGCTTAAATGTGCCCATAAGAGCTTCGAAGGCAGAAGAGTCATCCTCCACTGCCTGGGTCAGCTCTTTGCGCAGACTTTCCGCCATCACGCGGATGGCCTGCATTTGCGCCTCCACCGCCGCATATTTCTTTTTTCCAATGGTCAAGCCCGACACCATCGCGACCAGGCCGGCGCCCATCGCAGCAGCATAGGCAGCGGCCGAGCCGCCTCCGGGAGTGGCAGTAGGCGCTGCCAACTCTTCAATAAACGACACAGGTTTCGGCTGGGGAGCGGAGGCGGAAGAATTTACCAGGCGCGATTCGAGCACCTGCTCCTTGTCAAAGGCGTCCAGCTGGGTGTACCAGACGGCTGCATCGACGAGCGCTTCCTGGGGAATCAAGCCCACAAGCTCACTGTGATGAATGGCAGCACCGTAGCGTTGCGCCTCGCGTCGCACAGTCTCTACGACGCGTGCCAGGGGAGTCTCGCGGAAGTTCGTCAGATTCATCGAGACCTGGGCGCGACCCTCCACGAGCAAGCCCAACGCCTTGACGTAGCGAAGTCCGCCGGATGAATTCCGGATCGCCTTGGCAATCTTCTTCGCAACGTCTACATCGTCGGTCGTCAGATAGATGTTGTACGCGATCAGCGGATTGCGCGCGCCGATGACGGTGGCGCCGGCGGTCCCGAGCTTGGCGGGACCGTAATCGGGCTGGCGATCGGGGTTGGACTCGATCTCTGCTTTGAGGCCCTCGTATTGACCGCGGCGGATATTCTCCAGATTGGCGCGCTCGGGGCGCATCGCTGCCGCTTCATACAAATAGACCGGGATTCCCAGCTCGCTGCCGACGCGCTCTCCCAGCCGCTTCGCCATCTGGACGCACTCTTCCATGCTCGCGCCGCCAAGCGGAACAAAAGGAACCACGTCGGTCGCGCCGATGCGCGGATGCTCGCCGGTGTGATTGTTCAGGTCGATCAGCTCCGAGGCGGCCTTGATGGCGCGGAACGCGGCTTCCTCCACAGCGAACGGTGGACCCGCAAAGGTGAGCACCGTGCGGTTGTGGTCCAGGTCGGAGGAGCGGTCGAGCAGCTTGACCTCGCCTACCGATTCGATTGCCGCGACGATCTGGCCGATCACTTCGGGTCGCCGCGCTTCGGAAAAATTGGGGATACATTCAATAAGTGGATTGGTCATGGAGTCCCATCAGATGTGAAATTGAGAAACAGACCTACAGGGCAATTATAAAGGATTGGGTGATGCAGACACTCGACTCTTTCATGTCGATTTGCTGAGTAGTTATGTCATAATGGGGACTACCCATGAACCGCTTCTTGAAAGCGTTGATTATTCTCTTCGTACTCTGTGGATGCGCCTCGCCGGTGGGCCTGACCGAGGGGCGGAACGTTCCCACGGCGCGTGCGCCTTCCCCTCCCACCAACACGGCGTTGCCTTCCCTCACGAGAGTCCTTTTTCTTGGCAACAGCTACACCTATGGCAACGATCTGCCAGATCAATTTGCAGAATTGGCCCGCTCCGGCGGGCAGGACGTCGAAACCGGGATGGTGGCAGAAGGCGGTTGGAGACTCGCCGATCACGTCCAGTCGCCAGAGACGCTGGACCAGATCAGGTCCGGGAGGTGGACCTATGTCGTCTTGCAGGAACAGAGTCAAATTCCCGCTTTTGAGCCACTCCGTACTCGCGAGATGTACCCTGCAGCCCGGGAGCTTGTCTCCAAAATCAGGGCAAGTGGAGCTACACCGGTCTTGTTCCTCACCTGGGCGCACCGGGACGGATGGCCGAAATACCGGATGAACGATTATGAGAGCATGCAGCTGGAAATTCAAAAGGGATATCAGGAGATCGCCAGGGAGCTCGATGTGACCGTTGCTCCCGTTGGTACAGCCTGGCTTGCGGCGGTACAGGAACACCCGGACCTGAATCTCTGGCGGGAGGATGGCAGCCATCCGAGCAAGCAGGGAACATATCTGGCGGCTTGTGTGTTCTATCAGGTGATTTTCCAGGAAAGCCCTATCGAGCTCACGTACCTGGCGGGGCTGTCGCGGGATACCGCGAAAACCCTCCAAAGGATTGCCTCCGAAACCGTCTCACATGTTCCGTAGATACCCCGTGGATCTCCTTGATCAGAGACGGAAGGTCAGATGATATCCAAGCTCTATGATAAGATTCACGACAGAGCTGGTGTATCTCCGATCGATTCATTGCTGCCCGGATCCCCGGGTAGCCTTCTTTAAAGGTTCTTTTATTATGGAGATAGAAAATGAGCAATGACAAGCGTTTGACGATCGTCCAGATGAATGATAGTCATGCCTACCTGGAGCTGCATGAGGAATTATTCTGGAATGGCGATCACGCGGAATATCGCAAAGCAGGCGGTTATTCCCGGATCGCGAGCCTCCTGAATCAGATGCGGGCAGAACGGCCCGGAGCGGTGCTGGCATTCGACGGCGGCGACACGATTCATGGCACGTATGCCGCCGTTCAAACCAAAGGAGAAGCATTAATTCCAATCTTGAACGCACTGCGCTTCGATGCCATGACCGCTCACTGGGAATTTGCCTACGGTCCGCCTCAATTCCAGAAGGTGGCGGCGCAGCTTTCCTACCCCATTCTGGCCTGCAATGTCTACGATAAATCATCCCGGCAGCTTGTCTTTCCGGCATACACCATCTGTGAAGCCGGCGGGTTGCGTGTTGGCGTCATCGGCATTGCTGCGACGATCGTAGATAAGACCATGCCACCCTCCTTCAGCGAAGGTATCTACTTCACACTGGGGGACGAGGAGCTCCCCGGTTACATTCGCAAATTGAGGCAGGAGGAAAAAGTTGATCTGCTCGTCGTCCTTTCCCATCTGGGCTTTCCACAGGATGTAAAGCTCGCCGGAGAAATCCAGGGCATTGACGTTCTTCTCAGCAGTCACACGCATAATCGCTTGTTTACAGCCCAGCGCGTCGGCGACACCATCATCATTCAATCCGGTGCACATGGCTCATTTCTGGGACGGCTCGACCTCGAGGTGCAGGATCGGAACGTCGTTGATTTCAAGCATGAGCTGCTGGTGGTTGAAGAGGGCATTCCACCCGACGGGAGTGTCCAGGGTCTGGTTGACGGAGCCCTGGGGCCGTATCGTGAGGACTTGGACCAGGTGGTTGGACATACCTCCACCGCGCTCCACCGCAATACGCTGCTCGAATCGCCGATGGATAACCTACTCTTACAGTCCCTGCTCGAGCATACAGGCGCCCAGGTCGCGTTCTCAAACGGCTGGCGGTATGGCGCTCCGGTTGTCCCTGGATCCATAACGGTGAATGATCTATGGAACATCATCCCGACAAACCCGCCTGTTTCGACGGTCGAGCTGACCGGCGATGAGATCCGCACGATGCTGGAAGAAAGTCTGGAGCATACATTTTCACGCGATCCGTACAAACAGATGGGGGGATATGTGAAAAGAATGTTGGGAATGAATCTCTACCTCAAAATCGAGAACGATGCCGGCCGCCGCATTCAGGAACTATTTATTCAAGGGCAACCGGTGAGGACGGATCGCCTCTATTCAGCTGCCTTTGTGACAGCCCAGGGCGTGCCGAACAGATATGGAAGCAATCGGCGAGATCTGGACCTGCATGCTATCGAAGCCCTGCAGGATTACCTGACTCGCAATAGCCCGGTGGGACCTCGGCTGCAAGGGACGGTGGTGGCAATCTGACCGTGATGTTCGCTAGTGCCCCAAAATCACGAAGATGTCGCACATTTGCCGGAGCTATTTTTGAAAAGAGTCTGCAAGCGGGATAACCAGGGGAACATGATATAAATCCTGATCACAAATATGGCTGCGAATCGTTGTGACACCGGGAATCTTCTGCCGGCGGGAACGGAAACAATCCATCCCGCTATTGTCATCTCGAAACATGCCAGTCTTCGAATGGCGCAGCGAAACATCTCCCTCCGTGACCTTGAATATGTGCTTGAACACGGAGAACGGATCAACAGAACGGGAATTACGATCTACGTTTTGCGCAGAAGAGATATCCGGCAAAGTGATCGCAGGACATCCGAGATTACCAGACTCGAGGGGACCGTGGTATTAACCGGATTCACGAAGGATCACAGGCTGGAAATCATCACCATTTACCGTAATAGAGGCGCCTTTAGGGACCTGCTTTGCAAAACAAAGTATGATAGAAGAACCAGGTATCGAACATCTGGAGTCTGATTTACAGCGCAGGGACAAGACCGCGCCCCCACAGCTCAGCAACAGGGTGAAGCTCGTTAGTCCGATCTGTAACAAACTGCAATGCTATCGAAGGCAAGGATTCTTATAATAGAGGCAAGATCAAACCATCTCATCATCGTTGATCCTTGCCCAGATAGAAGCGATGGAGAGGAGTTTCCATGGAAATCAGCCTTGCCGAAGAACATGCCTATTATTTTGTCCCACAGATTTCGCTCGAGGTAGCACGTGACCGGATCGAGAAGAAAAAGAATAGCCTGGTTGCAGGCATGTTTGGAACGCTAATCTCGCGGCCCAATCCTGCGGACATCCAGGAAATCTCACTTGAAAACCGGCTGGAACCGTACTGGGTAGTAACGGTGGCAAGCCGGACCGTCTACGATCGCCAGGAAAACTATGTCATTCCCATCAAGGGAGAGGAAGTGCGGGAGGTCACAATCTTGGGCCAAAAGCTGGTGATTTCCTCGAAAGGAAATCCATCCCTGAACCTGAGCGCGATCGAGCATTGTGTGGACGAACGTCGCATCACGCGTTGGTTCGACGGGCTAACGGCACAAAACACAGATTTCAGCCGCTACCAATCTTTCGCCAAAACAGAGATCACAGAGCTTGCCAATTTTGCACCTGGAGGCATGCTGATTGTTCCTCCACAGATGAAGGCTACCGCGATTGTCCGCCAGGTGCTGGGCGAAGCGATCCAACCGGTGAGCAAGGCTCAAATCATCCATGAGGAGCGCGTGGACGTTGAAACGATCGAGCTGAATTTTCGTCCGGTTTATGCCTTCGAATATGAATGGGCAAGCAAGGGGAAGCGCGTGGTGATCGAGTTCGATGCGCTTCTCGGAGATATCCGCAGCGGCGGCAGGAAGTGGAGTGACCAGATCAAGGGCATCCTGACGCGCGATCTCTTCTTCGACGTAACTGCGGATGCCGTAGGGATGATCGTGCCCGGCGGTAGTATTGCCGTCAAACTTGTCAAGGCAGTGGTGGACCGAAAGAAGTAAGCCATTCCTGTGGTCCTGACGCCGATCTGAATCGCCTCGATCTGGAGATCGCGGCGATTCTTTGTTGAGGGGAAAATCGTGTATGATGAGCAAAATCTCAAAGGGAGTCCGGATTTCATGCATCCATTATTTTCCCTGGAAGGCCAGGTGGCTCTGGTCACTGGCGCAGGCAGCCCGGAGGGGATCGGGTTTGCCACGGCAAGGCTGCTCGCGGAGATGGGCGCCAGGGTAGCGATCGCCGCGACGGGACAGCGCATCCACCGGCGAGTAGCGGAATTGCACCAGGCAGGGCACTCCGCGCGGGGCTACACGGCTGACCTGACCGACCGCCCGGCGGCACGGTCTATGGTGGAGACGATCCAGTCCGATTTCGGCAAGATCGATATCCTTGTCAATAACGCGGGCATGACGATGGAAGGCTCTCCGGAACAATCTGGAGAATTTGCCGGGCTGAGCGATGAAGCCTGGGATCTGACCATCGCCCGCAATCTGACCACCTGCTACAACGTAACGCGGCTGGTACTCCCGGGCATGATCCGGCGCAAATATGGGCGGATCGTCAACGTCTCCTCGGTGACCGGACCCCTGGTCAGCTCGCGCGGCGTATCGGCGTATAGCGCGGCGAAGGCGGCTATGGTTGGCATGAGCCGCAGCATCGCAATCGAGGTGGCGATGGACAACATTACCATCAACAATGTCGCGCCGGGCTGGATCGCGACTGCCTCCCAGCTGGAGGAGGAAAAGGAGGCGGCGAAGTACACTCCATTCGGGAGGGCCGGGACACCGTTGGAGACAGCAGCATCGATCGCGTTCCTGGCAACGCCAGGCGCGAGCTACATCACGGGCCAGATCATGGTTGTGGACGGAGGCAATTGCCTCCAGGAGGACAAGGGACCCTAAATGGCAACAAGTATCTTTGCTCCGAATTTGTTCCAGGATCAGGTCATCCTGGTCACGGGCGCGGCGGGAGGGGTTGGCGGCGCGGTCGCTGAACTTCTCTGCAGCCTCGGCGCCAGGCTGGCGCTTACAGACATCAATACACAATTGCTCCCAGCCAGAGCAGGCACGCTGGATGCCCTCAGCATCCCCGCAGATATTCGTTCGGTGGCGGACTGCGAAGCTGTTATTGAAAAGACGCTGTCGACCTATCACCACCTCGATGGGCTTGTCAATTGCGCCGGGATCTGGGTAGAGGGCAAGACCGAAGATGCCAGTGAGGCGGATTGGGAACGCTGCATCGATGTGAACCTCAAGGGCACCTTCTTCATGTGCAGTCGCGCCATCCCGGCGCTCAAGCGGCGTCGTGGCGCGATCGTCAACATCAGCTCGGATGCCGGTGTGGTGGGCAACGCGGAAGCAGCGATCTACTGTGCCAGTAAGGGCGGTGTTACGCTGCTGACCCGGGCGCTCGCCATCGAGCTGGCGCCGTTTGGCGTACGGGTGAATGCGCTCTGCCCGTCGGATATCATGTCACCCATGCTGGAGTATCAGGCAAAGACCTATGGCGCTGGCGATCCACAGGGATATTTCAGGAACCTGCTGAGCCATTACCCGCAAGGAGAACATTCCCGCTTTATCGAGCCAGGTGAGGTCGCGCAGCAGGTCGCCTGGCTGCTGAGCCCGGCAGCGGCGGCGTTGACTGGCGCAGCCGTGATGATGGATTTCGGGGTCACAGCGGGCTATTAGGCGAGATATGGATCTGAAGACTCTCGAAACCGATCGCTTGCTCCTGCGACCCATGACTCTGGAGGACGCAGATTTCATCCTCCAGCTGTTGAACGAGCCCTCCTTTATTCAGAATATCGGTGATCGCCACGTCCGGACCACAGACGATGCATGTTCCTATATCCAGAATGGTCCTCTGAAGAGCTATGAAAAGAATGGCTTTGGCTTGTTTACCGTCGTGCGGAAAGAAACGGGCGAATCTATCGGCATGTGTGGGCTCATCAAGCGTGATGCTCTGGAGGACGTTGATATTGGCTACGCCCTCCTGCCAGGGTTCTGGTCACGCGGCTACGCCCTGGAAGCGGCCAGGGCAATGCGAGATCACGCCAGGGATGTCATCGGGCTGAAGCGGCTCGTTGCCGTCGTGGACCCGGCCAATGTGGGCTCCATCCGGGTCCTGGAAAAGCTGGGCATGCAGTTCGAGCGAATGGTCCAGCTCTCGCCGGACGATATTGAGCTGAAACTGTTCGGGACCGACCTCTAGCGAACACTGTCTTATTGACCTGCAATCCAGGAGAGCCTGCACCCCATGGCATTCGAGATCATTGGAGCCCGACTACAGAACCAGATCCTTTTGGGATCAAAGCTCGGTACACCAGAGCAGGTTGTCGCCTGGTTCGGCGCCGTCCAGTCTCAGGATTATGCTGGCGCGAAATGGGCGCTTGGCCTGCGGACCAAAAATACAACGGACGCCGCCATCGAGCAGGCATTCAACGAGGGCCGGATCCTGCGCACGCACGTTCTGCGCCCCACCTGGCATTTTGTCGCCCCAGCCGACATTCGCTGGATGCTCGCGCTGACCGCGCCGCGCGTCCGTATGGCGCTGGCATACAACGACCGTCGTTGGGGGCTGGAAACATCCGTCTTGAACAAGTCCAGGACCGTATTGGTGAAGGCGCTACAGGGGCATCGCCAGTGGACGCGGCCTGAGCTTGCACCTGTTCTGCAGAAGGCCGGATTACCGGTGGATGGCTCCCGCCTGGGCCAGCTGCTGATGCATGCCGAGCTGGAAGGGCTGATCTGCAGCGGTCCCCGGAGAGGCAAGCAGTTCACGTATACACTTCTCGAGGAACGCGCGCCGCAAGCCACGATGTTGGCTCGGGACGAGGCGCTGGCAGAGCTCGCCAGGCGTTACTTCCGGAGCCACGGTCCCGCGACCGACCGGGACTTTGCCTGGTGGTCCGGGCTGACACTCTCCGAGGCGCGCAACGGCGTCGAGGCAGTCAGGTCCGAATTTGAACAGCATTCCCTGGAGGGAAGAACCTACTGGTTTGCAGCATCCAGCCTTTCACGCAAGCGGATTAACGAGGCCTGGCTCCTGCCAAGCTATGATGAATACACGGTGGGCTATACGGACCGGACCGCGATCTTTGATGCCGCGCAGGCAGACAAACTCGGCGCCCGAGCGAGCATCCTGGCACAGTCAATCCTGATCGAAGGCCGCGTCGAGGGCCTGTGGAGACGCACGCTCCAGAAAGACCGGGTTGTCGTCGAGCTCGACCCGTTCACCACACTGGATCAGACCCGGACCCGGCACCTCACCGAGGCAGTAGCACGGTATGGCGAATTTCTGAGCATCCCCTTTCGCATGATAATCTAGTTCGTGGTGCAAAACTCAGAATAAGTGGCGAAATGGCAAGCCGGATATGAGTTTTGCACCGAACAGGTTGGTCTGTTTTTTATCATTTCTTCGTACCTTAACAAACGAATAGCTCCAATGGTTTAGGTTCGCCCGAGAACCGCCAGATTACCAGTGATGATGCCCCAACCGACCCAGCAACGGAAGCCGTTCAGTCCATGGGCCAGGCAGCGACCGAGGTTGTGAGTGCGCTTAAGGACGCTAATGCGACCTTCCACCCCGGCATGCCAATGACGTCCCTTCACGAACCAGGCTTTGTGCTCATGCTTGAGACGAGCTTTGGAACGATAACCACGTTGTGGCAGGATCACCTTTTTCACGCCCAGGTCGTGAGCCAGTTGTTCGTTCGGTTCGGAGTAGAGACCCCGATCGCCGCTGGCCTGCTGAGGTGGCTGGTGGAAGGTTTTGAGGTGGGCTTTCAAGCTGGGTTTCCACTGCTCTTCATCGCTGGGATTGCCATCCAGGATGCGGTAGTGGCTCACCAAGCCACCTTCGACTCACCTGCACTTGCGTGCGGTGCAAGTGTCATTGAGCCAGATCTTGTGTCCATACTCCACCGGACGAGACTCCTTGCCGCGACAGATAATGTCGGTATGCTCTTCGAACAGGCTCACGATCTTTTCAGAAGCGGGGACCTGTTCTCCCCGCAAGATGCGTCGCACGGTTTGGTCAATCACCTGCTCGGTGCGCGGCAGGAAAGTTTCCAGGGTTTGTGTCAAACGTTGGGCTGTGGCGTCACAACGGCTCCGCAGCTGTTTCTTGGTTTGGTGCGCCCAGGCAACCGTTTTTCGGGTCATTTCGAGTAATTCCTGGTATTGGTGCCGACCCGCACTCTTGGCTGCCTCGGTCTTCTTACGCAATGTCTCCCCGATCTGACGAGCCCGTTGCCTGGCGGCCTGCGTGAAGTCTTCAAAGGGTTCCTGCACCTTTTGCTGCAGCAACGCCCGAGCACGCACCACCGTTCGTGCCAGTACTCGCACTCCATCGGCTAACAAGCGATTGTCACTCGGTGGACGAATGTTGCTCTCCACCAGCGTGCCATCCGTGCGCAGCTTTCGCCCGCTCGTCACTTTCCGTTCCACCGCCAACTGGATGATCCGCTCATTGAATTTCTCCAGCGTTTTCGGCTGGATCACATTCGCACAGCGGATCAAGGTCGTGTCCACCGGCACCCTGTTGAGATACACTCGGCAGAACTGCCTCAGACTCAAGCTGTCCCGCACCCGCTCCACCGTCTCTTCATAGCTGTACCCGTACAACCGTTTCACCACCAGCATCCGCAAGACCACATCCACTGGCGTGGAATT